>JAKEGI010000114.1 GCA_022615595.1 Bacteroidales bacterium
GATAGCGTTTGTGATAGTAATCTCCGGACTGGCATTTATGAACTGGTTACTACCGGGAGTGATTCACCCCGTTCTTCTGGCGGCTGTGTCACTGCTGACCCTTATCTCAATAGACCTTGTCTACTTCGCTGCCGACCGGTCGGTCACCATTAAGCTTCATTCAGGGCAGGCATTCTTCTCAGCTGTTTTTGTCACATCATGGTTTATTGTTCCTAACACACTTTTTCTTCTATTCTCATTGCTTGCAGCTCTTTCAGTGGTAATGAGATACCGATCATCCGACAAAGAACCGGTGATCCGATTTCTTTATTACTACAGGGCACTTTCACTTCCTATTGTATTCATGCTCTTGTATCCGGGAAGCCAGATTGCCGATATTGCTGCAGCCATTATCTTTTTTACGGGCATCACAACCGACAGGGTGCTCTTCTACGATGACTTTAATCCATTGAATATCAGAGATACTATCCAGGAAGATTTTAAGGACAAATATGAAAAAGAGAGAGATAAACAGCGCCCGGACGCCGGTATATCGTGATGCAGGCTTCGAGCTTCCGTCAGCAGGCACCACATCTGATGCCTTTGCCGCCGAGATTGATCACGACAGAGAGCCTGAACTCTATATTTACTCCCGATACCGTAATCCTACAGTGGTTGCAGCTGAGGAGGCTGTAATGGCGACGGAAGGATCGGCATGGGCCCTTCTTGCCCAATCGGGGATGTCTGCAATAGATATAGCCTTGTCAATCTTTCAGGATGCGGAAAACAAGAGCCGATGGCTCTTCTTCTCAGAGATATACGGAGGGACACTCTCTTATATCAGAAGTGTACTTGAAAAGAGAAGAGGTCTGAATATTGACTTTTTCAGCCCTTCAGGCAACAGTTATGATTATGACCTTCTTGAGAAGACACTGGCTGATATCCGTCCGGAGATTCTATACTTCGAGACCATCTCAAATCCGCTGCTGATGGTGGCAGAGGGGAGTAGGATAATTGCTCTCGCAAAACGCTATGGAGCACGTGTTCTGGTTGACAACACTTTTGCCACACCTCTCCTGTGGAAGCCCCTTGATGACGGTGCAGATATTGTTATACACAGTGCAACAAAATATCTCTCAGGTCACGGTAACCTTACGGCCGGAGTCATATGCGGCAACGACACCACACTGATGAAAAGCGCAATAGAATACCGTAAGTATGTTGGTCATATGCTCTCTCCTGATGATGCCTACAGGCTTCAGACACAACTGGCCTCCTTCGCTCTGCGCTTCACCAGACAGTGCCACAATGCTTCCGGGGTGGCTGCGCTGCTAAGCTCATCAGATGAGGTAAGCAGTGTGCTATACCCTGGACTTGCCACACACCCGACGCACGAGGCAGCCAGAGAACTGACAGGCGGGAAAGGTTATGGCGCAATGGTCACCTTTGACCTGAAGGGAGATAATGCTGAAGAGAAAAGGGCAAGGCGAGACAGGTTCATCGCTGCCGTTTTTCCAGAAATAAGGCTCATCCCTACATTGGGCGATTCGCATACAATATTGATGCCCGTTGAGGCAGTATGGGGAGCCAAATACCCTGAGCCGGGCATGATAAGGATGTCACTTGGCTTTGAACCGTGGGAGGAAATTGAGAAAATTATAAGGCGAGGACTTCAATCGTGATTACCAGTCTATCGGCTCGAATCCTTTTGACCTGAGAAAGTCATTGCACATGCTGAAGTGCGAACACCCGAAGAAGCCTCTGCTGGCCGAAAGGGGAGAGGGATGCACTGTTTTAAGCACCAGGTGGCGCGTTGTGTCAATTGAGGCTCCCTTCTGAAGAGCATAGTTGCCCCATAACATGAAGACTATACCTTCCCTGTCACGGTTCAGAGCATTTATCGCAGCATCAGTGAATTTTTCCCAGCCTTTATTCTGATGAGAGAGTGCCTGGTGTGCCCTGACTGTAAGGATTGCGTTCAGAAGCAGCACTCCCTGTTTCGCCCATCGTTCAAGATTTCCCGACCGGGGCATTGTAATGCCCAGATCCCGGTTTAGTTCCTTGAAAATATTCACCAGGCTGGGAGGAAACACTGTCCCTTCCGTCACGGAGAAGCACAACCCATGAGCCTGACCAACATTATGGTATGGATCCTGACCTATGATAACAGCCTTGACAGTGTCAAAAGGACAAAGATCGAAGGCATTGAATATCCTGTTTCCGGGAGGGAAGACCTGACGCATCCTGTATTCCTCCCTGACAAACTGCGTAAGGGAAATAAAGTAATCCTTTTCAAACTCTTCAGTAAGTCTCTTTTTCCAGCTCTCCTCGATTTTTACATCCATATCGGGGCTAACCTTTTCTTAGCTCTTTCCTGTAAATGAGTTTATCATCTCCCGGGCCATAAAACTCACGTAATGTGGCCTCCAGCTCATATCCGTTTCTCAGATAAAACCCTCTTGTCGGTTCATACAGCGGCCGGCCTGATGTCTCTATCCATACTATCTTGCCACCCAGACGGCTGATCCTCTCTTCAGCATTCCTGAGAATCAGTGATCCGTAGCGCTTCTGCCTGTGCTCCTCCATTATTGCTATCCAATAGAGATCGTATGAATGCACTGAGGATGGATTGAGGCCGAAATTTGCAAAACCAATAACTTTTCCTTCCTCAATAAGGCGAATCCAGTAGTACCCGCTCTTCTCCTCTCCTTTTTCAAAAGTCTCATCTGCCAGTGAGAGCGCCACATCGACCTCAAAATCATAAAAATAGCCTGAAGATTTCAGAATCGCCTCAAGAACGGGGCGGTCATCGGGTGTAATATCGAATGATATCTCGGCCATTGTCCTATTTATTAAGATCACTGATTATGCGGCTTATAATCCCGGCATGAGTATAGCCTGCATGCAACCCGGCTGAGATAAAACCGCTGTCAGGTGAAATGCACGGATTGGCATTTGCTTCCAGAACATAAACATTTTCAGCCTCATCTACCCGCATGTCAACGCGTGCGTATCCTTTAAGCCCGAATGTATGCCAGCATCCCAGCACTGCATCCCTGATATTTTTCATCAGCTTCTCACTGAGGTCAAGTGGAAAGTTACGTCTGCTATTCTCATACTGAAAGGTGCCTTCCACCCATTTTGCATTATAACTTACAATTCGCGGAATGTGGCCCGGGTAATCGTGAAAAATCATCTCGGCAGGGGGGAGGACCTCTGGTCCGTCAGGGCCGGACATAACACTGACATTAAACTCCCGCCCCTCGATGAACTCTTCAATGAACCAGTGGCTGTCATTCTTTCCCTTTAGAATTTCAGGCACTTTCCCGTCAAAGACGAATACAGACTCCTCGGTAATTCCCAGCGAGCCATCTTCCCAGACAGGCTTAAGAATGTATTTCCTGCCATGGGTAAGTCTGTCAGCCTCCGAAACCTTGTATCCGCCTGCTACGGGTATGCCGTCGGCTTTCATTATTCTGCGTGCCAGTACTTTGCTCCCGGTAATAAAGGTTGCCTCCAGCGGACACCCGGTATACGGAATATGGCTCATGTTAAGCAATGCAGGAATAAAATAGAGTATCTCGGCTTTCTTTCCCACTGACTCAACAAGGTTAAAGACAAACTCATATCTGCTTCCTGCAATCTCAGATATCTCGGTGAAAAAATTGTCTGTTATACCCTGGCGCGATACATCATACCCCAGTGTCTGCAGAGTATCTCCTATGAAATTTACCTGGTCAAGCACGTCCAGCTCATCAGGCAGGGCGTCAGGGGAGGGTTCATTGTATATTATAAGACACTTTTTCATTACTGTTTAATTCCGTAACGTCTTTTAGCTGAGTTTATTATCATTTCAAGCAGGGTATCGTAATCAGTACCGTTCATTCGCGAAAGAATGGGCAGATCGGAGTGTACAGGATTGAGCCCTGCCAGCGGGTTTGCCTCGATAAAGCATATTTTCCCGTTCCTGTCAGCTCTCAGATCTACGCGTCCGGCGTCAACAGCACTGAGGGCACGCCACGCTGCCAGTGCAACAGCATTGCATTCATCCCTGTAACTCTCATCAATGGTTCTGTACTGAACAATGTCCTGGTAATTCTCCTTCACCTCAACTGAATAGGGCAGGTTGTCCTTGCATATCACTTCCATTCCGCCGACTACTGTTGCATCTGATCCGCTGCCCGCAACACCAACGGTGAACTCCCTTCCAGGAAGATACTCTTCAACCAGGACAGGCTGCCTGAACCTTTCAAGAAGCTCATTTGCAAGTGCTTCAAGCGAGGCTTTGTCTCTTACGATGCTTCTCTCCGTTATTCCTTTGCCGGTACCTTCTGCAACCGGTTTCACAAAGAGCGGGTAAGTAAGCGATGATGCGTTTGTGATATCATCAGCTGCAGAGACTAATATCCCCGGGCTGACAGGAACCCCTGCCGCTTCAGCCACGAGCCTGGCATAATATTTATTAAGTGAGATGCCCATGACAACCGGGCCGCTGAATACATAAGGTATCCTGTACTGGTCAAGCAAGGCTGGAACGACTGACTCACGTCCGTCACCATAGAGACCTTCGGTAATATTGAATACCATATCCCATCTGAGGCCGGCAGCAAGTTTATCCACCAGCTCAAAGATATTGCCAATGCGGACAGTCTGGTAGCCGAGTCTTCTCAGTACCTCTTCCAGGGCCGCCACAGTCTCCTCCTTGTCAAACTCTGCCGTTTCCTCCATAGTATAACCGCGTTCGAGGTACCACGAACGAAGGTCATACGTAAGCCCGATTGTCATCCCTGTGTTACTTTTTGTTGGGGTATGTGTATTGCTTCCTTTTATAGTTTCTGAGCACCCATTTCTCGGGACCGCTTTCAACCACATAATTGGGCAGTACAGGTATTTTGCCACCTCCGCCGGGAGCGTCAACGACAAATTGTGGTACGGCGTAACCGCTTGTATGTCCTCTCAGGTTCTCAATTATCTCAATACCTTTCTCTATCGGAGTTCTGAAATGACTTGACCCCGGTATCAGGTCACACTGGTAGAGATAATAAGGTCTGACCCTGATCTTCAGGAGTTTCTGCATGAGGCTCTTCATCACCACAGGATCGTCATTGACCCCGCTGAGGAGAACCGTCTGGCTGCCAAGAGGCATGCCACCATCGGCAAGCATCTCGCAGGCCTTTGATGTCTCAGGCGTGATCTCATCAGGATGTGTGAAATGGAGACTCATGAAGAGGGGGTGATATTTGCGGAGCATGGACACCAGTTTTGGCGTTATGCGCTGAGGCAGAACCACCGGCACTTTGGTGCCTATCCTGAGAATTTCAATATGTTTGATAGCCCTCAGACTCGAGAGCAGGTATTCAAGCTTCTCATCATTCATAGTCAGCGGGTCACCACCACTGATAATGACGTCACGTACCTCAGTATGCTCTGACAGGTATCTGAAC
>JAKEGI010000115.1 GCA_022615595.1 Bacteroidales bacterium
AAAGGTACCTATCAGCATGTGAGGCAGCATGACCGCTTCACTCTGCCTGACGGCACTATGTCTGGAGCCAACCTGACCATGCTCGGTGCTGTCAGGAACTGCGTTGAGCATGCAGGTATACCTGCCGGGGAGGCATTGAGAATGGCTTCACTATACCCATCTTCACTCATCAGGTTGTCTGACCGCGGAAAAATCTCTCCGGGATGCAGGGCAGACCTGATTGCACTTGACAACAGACTAGAGCTCAAAGGATTGTATCATCACGAAAAAATGAATTTTACTGACTGAATCATGGCACTTCTTGGAATAGATATCGGCGGGACAAAGATTGCCTTTGCGATAATTGACAACAACGGGGATTTACCCCTTAAAGATATCGTGACAATTGACCACCGGGCCGGTACCGATGTCGGTGAGCTGATAACAGGCGGGGCGCAAAGACTTATCAATGAGGCAGAAAGTCTGGGCCATCGTGTTAAGGCCATTGGTCTTTCCGTCCCTGGTATAAGCCGCCAGTCAACCGGAACTGTTTGGGCGCCAAACATTCCTGGATGGGATGATTACCCTCTGCTTAAAGAGTTCAAAGCGATAGCCGGCAACACCCCTGTGACAATTGAAAGTGACAGGGCCTGCTATATCTCGGCCGAGGTATGGAAGGGCAATGCAAGAGGCTGCCGGAATGCGGTTTTCATTGCAGTGGGAACAGGAATAGGTGCAGGAATCATGGTAAACGGAGAGATACTCCACGGAGCACATGATATTGCAGGTGCAACCGGCTGGATGGCTCTCAGCAGAACCTTTGACAACAGGTTTAAAAGCTGCGGATCTTTTGAGTTTTATGCATCAGGTGAGGGAATAGCCAGGCGGACCGAAGAGCTGATGCATTCCGAAAAAGAGTATATCGGTATATTGCAGGAGGTTAGCAATAGAAAACTTACGACGGAGGATGTATTCAAGGCATGGAAGCATGGCGATAAGATTGCTGAGATAATCATAAAGCAAGCCATTGAATACTGGGGAATGGCTGCTGCCAACTTAGTAAGCCTCCTCAATCCCGAGAAGATCATCTTTGGCGGCGGAGTCTTCGGGCCGGCTGCAGAACTGATACCGGATATCCTGGTCGAAGCTGAAAAATGGGCACAGCCGATAAGCATAAAACAGGTAACCTTTGAGCCCACAGCCCTTTCCGGCGATGCGGGAGTTCTTGGAGCTGCCTTTCTGGCTATGAAAAAGATATCAGGAATAAAAAGATAAATAACCCGAACATGTACAGTAAACGATTGGTCTTCTGGTCTGCCTGTCTTGGAATGTTGCTCTTCGGCATAGGCCTAATAACTCTTGGCGCAATCCTTCCTGATCTGAAAGAGAAGTATTCGCTCGATGCGGTAGCCGCCGGTACCCTCTTCTCGATCCTGCCGCTCGGAGTACTTGCCGGCAGTCTGCTCTTCGGCCCGCTGTGTGACAGATTCGGATACAAACCCCTGATGACATCAGCGGCAGTGATTATGTTTGCAGGTTTCCAGGGACTGGCATTCTCTCCATCAGCAGGTATTCTGAACATCTTCATATTCCTTATCGGTCTGGGCGGAGGTGCACTGAACGGTGCCACCAGTGCCCTGGTATCTGATATAAGTACCTCGGGCAAAGGAGCTGACCTGAGCCTGCTGGGCGTCTTCTTTGGTGTCGGTGCACTCGGCATGCCGCTTCTTCTGGGTGTACTGGAAAAAGCTTTCAGGTTCGAAGTCATAGTATCTGCTACAGGCTTTACAGCAATGGCTGCAGCCATACTGTTCCTCGTTATCAAATATCCACCGGCCAAACTGTCGGGAGGTGTTTCCATGAAACAACTTTCCGCTCTCTTCAGAGATGACACACTGCTTCTCATTGCACTCTTTCTCTTCTTTCAGAGCGCATTTGAGGCACTTGTAAACAACTGGACAACCACCTACCTCATCGACAGACTTTCAGTATCACAGAGCAACGCACTGATGGGGCTTTCAGCATATGTTGCAGGGATGACAATAATGCGCCTTATGATTGGAAGTATCTTCAGGCGTGTGCCGGAAAAGAAGCTGCTGATCATATCATTCGGCATCACAGTTATTGCACTCATAACGATTGTGACAGGCAATACGATGTTCCAGTCGGCAACCGGATTACTGATATTAGGGGCCGGTCTTGCAGGCGGTTTCCCTATAATGCTGGGATTCGTCGGCACCAGGTACCCGAATCTTTCAGGTACCGCCTTCAGCCTGGCCTTTACAATCGCTCTCCTCGGAAACATGCTGATCAATTTCTCAATGGGGCTGATAGTTGAAAAATTCGGGGTAAAAGCACTTACAATGGTGCAAACAGTTGAACTGGTTGTGATGATCACGTTGAGTCTCATTATTTTTAAGAAACTAAATAACAGTAAATCAATAATTTAATAACCCATATGATGTTAGCGAACGAATGGCTTAAGAACGCACGGGATGTGATGTCCCGGATTGAGGAGACTCAGATGGAAAACATCCGCAGGGCTGCGGAGGTGATGGCAGAAACAATTGAATGCGGGAGGTGGGTCCACACTTTTGGCTGTGGTCATGCGACCCTGCCTATTGAGGAGATGTATCCGAGGATAGGAGGGTTCGTCGGGTTCCATCCCATGATAGAGATTCCGCTGAGCTTCTTTACACATATTACAGGCGAAATGGGCGTACATCAGTTTGTTTTCCTTGAGAGGGTTGAAGGATACGGTGTCGAGATCATGAAGGGTTATACATTTGACAAGCGTGACATCATGTGGCTCTTCTCCCATTCTGGTATCAACAATGTAAATATTGACATAGCCCTGGAATCAAAAAAGAAAGGCATGAAGGTGGTTGTCTTCGGCTCATCGGCGGCAGCCATGGGAAAAAAGACAAGGCACACCTCGGGAAAGACAATATTCGATATTGCAGATATTGTAGTTGACACATGTGCGCCCCTGGAAGATGCATCAGTCTCGCTGAAGAATCACCGTGACAAGATTGGTCCTGTATCAACAATGGCCTTCATAACGTGTGTCTGGATGACAGTAACCACTGTGGCAGAGATACTTGCAGACAAGGGCGTCAAGCTTTACATTCACCCGTCACACAATGTGCCAGGCGATAACACTGCCAGAGAGCGTCTTGACGAGGCACTGGCTGAGTACAAGCGAAGAGTAGCTGGAGTCTGATATTAAAACAGTGGTATGAATTCTTTTGAAAGAACAATTGGTTTCATAGAGGGAGATAAGGTTGACCGCGTTCCG
>JAKEGI010000116.1 GCA_022615595.1 Bacteroidales bacterium
AGTTTTGCAAGTGCAACGGCAGCCTCACCGGCAAGCTCCTGTGAGGGACTGCTCAGAGTCTTCTGCATCAGCGGGACAGCAAGCTCATCGCCTCGCTCCCCGAGCATAAAAAGTATCTCTGCCTTGGCCTCACCGTGAACATTCTCATACCTCTTTATCCATTTCTTTGTCACCTCGGGGCCGGACAAGGTATTTGTAAGCCTCAGCGCTCCCCCGCGTATCACAATGTCCGGATCATCTGCTGCCTCCAGCAACACAGGAAGGGCATCCCTGCCCTTTACTGCCACTGTCACACTCATTGCTGCAAGGCGCTGCCCGGAAGTCTCAGACGTTGTGCTTCTTTCCGTTACCTGCCTGATGATCCTGTCCATCCCCCTGATGTCTCCTGCGAGTCCGATATTTTTCGCGTAGAGAAGCAAAGCCTGTACGGCACCTGTAGGCTCCCATGCATAACCTGCGTTTTCCGATGCCCTGATCAGCACAGGCAGAGCTGCCGGATCTGTCGTGGAAGCAAGACCGTAAAGAGCGGCAGACTTCTCAGCCTGGTTACCTTTCTCATACCACCTGATGTAATCCTCTGCTGCACCGTTATACTTCATGTCAGCAAGAGCGACCATTATCTGCGCCGCGCAGGGAGACAGGTCGGAAGAAAGAGCTGCTGCAAGGCTCGTCACCGCCTGCTCGCTGCCAATGAACTGAAGTGCAATTACAGCATCATCACATGAAAGAGAATCGACAATGAAATCTGTCAACGCCTCCACAGCTGCCGCCGAACCAATAAGATTTAGCTGTCTCAGAAAAAATATCCTTACCTCTTCATGAGATGCCCCCATCATAAACCCGATGCATTGTTTCTCCCATTCAATCTGCCTGTCAGGGCTTTCATCGCCTGACAGATGAAAAGTCAGGGAGGATATTGCATAGCGTGCCTTTGTATCTTCACCGGTGCCGGCAGGCACTACCATGCTGCAGATAAGCGATCTGCCCTCTGCCCCCAGGGCAAACATCTCCTCCATCAGTTTGCCGGTAAGCTCATGACTGTCAGCGGGCAGTCTTGCCAGGAGACCGGAAACCCCTGTCTCAGGGGAACTTATATCCTGTGAATGCAATGTTGTGCTGAGCATAAAGGCTGCCAGCAGGGACTGAAAAAATATGTTTCGTTTCATAATAGTGACCCGGGTTTTAATTTTCACAAGTGCCATTCACCCCTCATTGGTTGATTTATAAGTGCATTGGCTCCATCATCGTCGATAAACAGCTGCTTCACTGGGTCGAACCTGAGGTTCCGTCCCAGACGCAGTGCAACGACGCCCATGTTGACTATTGTGCAGGAACGATGACCGTTCATTTCGTTGAGGGCAAACGGACGTCTTGTCTTTACTGATTCTGTAAAGAGCGCTATCTCAGGTTCCGGATCGGGAAGAGAATCAACAATCTCTGCCAGGTTGGGTATGTCAGACACGAATCCTTTGAATATCTTTCCGAGGGGACCCTCAATATAGGCTGCCTCCTTATCACGGTTTTCACCGTCGAGGATGATCTGGCAACCGTCTTCATACGTATAGGTAATCCTTCTCCATGAGCCCACGGCATCATAGTGCTGCTGAGGGGCATCAATCTCTACCGATACGGGGCTTGTGTCATCCTTGCCAAGAAAATACTGTACCGGGTCAATATAGTGCTGCCCCATATCTCCAAGGCCACCACCGTCATAGTCCCAGTATCCACGGAACTTCGAATGCACCCGTTCCGGGTTATATGGCTTCCGGGGTGCCGGCCCGAGCCAGAAGTCATAGTCGAGCTCCGGAGGCGGGGTCACTGGCTTAAGGTTAGTCTCACCGCTCCAGTAAAACTTCCAGTCATAGCCTGTCACACCACTTATCGTGACTTTCAGCGGCCATCCCAACAGGCCGCTGCTCACAATCTTCTTCAGTGGTCTTACGGTCGTTCCAAGACCGTAAAACTGACTCCTGAACCTGAACCATGTGTTCAGCCTGAAGACTCTTCCGTTTGCCCTGACAGCTTCAACCACTCTTTTCCCCTCACCAATTGTTCTTGTCATTGGCTTTTCACACCATATATCCTTGCCTGCCTCAGCAGCCATCCTGGACATTATGCCGTGCCAGTGCGGCGGGGTGGCGATATGCACAATATCTATATCAGGTCTTGTGATCAGCTCTCTGAAATCATGATAACCGGTAACCCCTTTGCCTGCCATACCCAGCGCATGGTTCAGGTGGTTCGAATCGACATCGCATACGGCAAGCAGACGTGTATTCTCGTAAGCAAAGTGGCCCAGGCCCATACCTCCTACACCTATAATACCCTTTGTGAGTTGATCACTCGGAGAAACATAACCTCTTCCGCCCAGCACATGACGCGGCACGATTGTCAGTGCCAGACCTGCTGTTGCACTCTTGCGGATAAAATCGCGCCTGTTAACTGAATTCTTCTTCATCTCCTGTAAGTTATTCTGTTACTGGTACGTTATATAACAAACGCAGTTCGTCAAGTCGCTTTCTCAGGCTCTCTTCAACATTGTCATATGATGATTCATTGATAAGATTCTTCATCTCATGAGGATCCTCTGCAAGGTCATAAAGCTCCCAGTGATCGGTGTCACCGTAGAAATGAATCAGCTTATACCTGTCAGTCCTGACGCCGTAGTGAGGTCTCGTATCATGTTCACCGGGATATTCATAATAGTGATAATAGAGGGCGTCACGCCACTTCTTCACTCCCGGTCCCCTGAGCAGCGGCACCAGCGACATCCCCTGCATTTCCTCAGGCGGTCTGACGCCTGCCAGTTCCAGAAATGTCGGAGCAAGGTCTATGTTCTGAACCATTTCAACTATCTCTCCCCTGGCCTTGTATCCCTGCGGAAGTCTCATTACCAATGGCGTTCTGAATGACTCCTCGTACATGAACCTCTTGTCAAACCATCCGTGCTCTCCGAGATAAAAGCCCTGGTCAGAAGTATAGACTATAATTGTATTGTCTCTCAGACCTGCAGAATCAATATACTCAAGCAATCGCCCCGTATTGCGGTCAACTGACTGTACCGTTCTGAGATAATCAGCCAGGTAACGTCTAAGTTTGAATACCGCGAGTGAGTCACCTGTAAGAGGATGAGCATTGTAGTCTCTGCTCACAGCTTCGTACTCCTTCTGCCAGGCCTCGTATTGTTGAGGTGTGAGCCTGTTCTTCAGGAAAGAAATATAATCCTTCTCAGACTGTGATATGCTGTCATCGTCGGTACCGGTTATCTTGAGGTCGAATGCCATCCGCATGTCCTTGTATATGCTCATCTTCTGCAGTTCAGCACCCTTCCTTCCCTCATAGTTATCAAAATAATTAGCCGGAACAGAGAATTCTTCCTCGTCGAAAAGATCAAAATCGAGCGTATCAGGCATCCAGTTGCGGTGAGGGGCTTTATGATGAACCAGTATGCAGAACGGTTTGTCCTTGTCCCTGTCACGGATCCATTCAATAGCCATATCCGTGATAAGTGTCGTGGC
>JAKEGI010000117.1 GCA_022615595.1 Bacteroidales bacterium
ATGGCGGAATTCAATTCTGACCTTGCTGCAGGGATGATAACTGATAACACTGCCGCAGTGATTGTTGAACCGGTACAGGCCGAGGCAGGAGTAATACAACCTGACAGTGGCTTCCTCGAGAGCCTCCGGTCTGCCTGCGACAGTCACGGGGCACTGCTTGTTTTTGACGAGGTGCAGACAGGTTTCGGCCGCACCGGACACCTCTTCTCGCTCTGTAGATACAACGTGATACCGGATATTCTTGTCCTCGCAAAGGCCCTCGGGGGTGGACTGCCTCTGGGTGCCTTTATCTCTTCAAACGAAATAATGTCATCTCTGACACATAATCCGCCACTTGGACATATCACCACATTCGGAGGCCATCCGTTATGCTGTGCGGCAGGACTGGCCTCGGTTGAAGTCATTCTGAGGGAAGACCTTCCTGCAAATGCCATTGCAAAGGAGAAACTGTTCAGGGAAGAGCTTTCTCACCTGCCCCTGAAGGAGGTGCGGGGTGAGGGACTGCTTCTGGCCGTGGTCCCGGAGGAGAGGACAATAATACCGGAACTTGTCAGGCAGGCCCCCGGGTATGGATTGCTTCTTGACTATTTCCTCTTTTGCAATGATGCCTTCCGTATAGCCCCACCGCTGACAATATCACCCGACGAAATAGGTCTTGCCTGTCAGCGCCTGAAAGGAGTGATAAAGGCATTGTCCTGACCATCCTTTCCCCTTTCACCTTACTGCCCCTGGCAGTGACAGACCACCTCCCCCCTTCCGCCAGCCGACTGACACTCTGTCATATTTGCCTCCCTCGGCACACACTTTGGAGAGCGTGGGCAGGATAAACATTTAAAGAAATCATATGGAAAAAGGTAAAATCGGAGTAACAACAGAGAACATCTTTCCTATTATCAAGAAGTTCCTCTATTCAGACCATGAGATCTTCCTCAGGGAACTGGTATCAAACGCCACAGATGCCATACAGAAGCTGAAGACACTCTCCTCGGCAGGTGACTTCAAGGGCGAACTGGGAGAGCTGCAGGTGAAAATTGCTGTCGACCCCAAAAAGAAAACAATAACCGTATCTGATAACGGCATCGGGATGAGTGCCGATGAGATTGACAAATACCTGAATCAGATCGCCTTCTCAAGCGCAAATGAGTTCCTTGACAGATATAAAGACCAGACAAGCGTCCTCATCGGACACTTTGGCCTTGGATTCTACTCATCATTCATGGTCTCCGATAAGGTTGAGGTCATATCGAAGTCATATCTTGACGATGTGCCGGCAGTAAAATGGACCTGCGACGGCAGCCCTGAGTATTCTATTGAGGAGACAACGAGGTCCGGTAGAGGCACTGACGTCATACTTCATATCGACAAGGAGTCGAAGGAGTTTCTTGAAGAGAGCCGGATTGAGACGCTGCTGAAGAAGTATTGCCGTTTCCTGCCGGTGACAGTCAACTTTGGAAATGAGAAGGAGTGGAAAGACGGCAAGATGGTTGACACGGGAAAGCCAAAGGTCATCAATAACACGCGGCCTGCATGGACCCGCAAGCCATCTGATCTGAAGGATGAGGATTACCAGAGCTTCTACCGCGAACTCTATCCCATGGGTGACGACCCGCTGTTCCATATCCACCTTAATGTCGATTATCCGTTCAAGCTTACAGGGATACTCTATTTCCCGAAAATCCGTAACAACTTCGAGATACAGAAGAACAAGATTCAGCTCTACTGCAACCAGGTCTTTGTAACCGATTCGGTGGAGGGTATCGTACCTGACTTCCTTACACTGCTTCATGGTGTGATAGACTCACCGGACATACCTCTCAATGTCTCGAGAAGCTACCTCCAGAGTGACGGCAATGTGAAAAAGATTTCAGGACATATCACAAAAAAGGTTGCAGACAGGCTGTCTGACATATTTAAGAAAGAGCGTGAGAACTTTGAAAAGAAATGGGATGATCTTAAGCTCTTTATCGAGTATGGAATGATCACCGAGGAAAAGTTTTTCGAGAAGGCCTCAAAATTTGCACTTTTCAAGAACACCGAAGGAAAGTATTTCACCCTGGAGGAGTATGACAAGGTCATTAAGGAGAACCAGACTGATAAGGACAAGGCGCTGATACATCTTTACACGACTGACGCAGTGGCGCAGCATACCTATCTTGCGAAGGCAGCCGAAAAGGGATACGACGTTCTTGTGCTTGACGGTCAACTTGATACGCATCTTATAAACACACTCGAGTCAAAAGATCAGAACTCAAGGTTTGTCAGGGTAGACAGTGATGTCATTGAAAACCTCATTAGAAAAGAGGAGAAGCAGTCGTCAAAGCTCACCCAGGCACAGTCTGATGACCTTACACAGGTCTTCCGCAGTCAGGTGGCAGACAGTGACAAGGCTCATTTCCAGGTGAGGGCCGAGAGTCTTGACGAGAATGACCTACCCATGGTCATCACCCAGAGCGAGTTCATGCGCAGGATGAAAGATATGGCCCAGTTCGGTGGCGGATACTCCTTCTATGGTGAGATGCCTGACAGCTATAACCTGGTGCTCAATACGAATCATCCTCTTGTCATTTCGCTTGCCGATGCGCTTAACAGCGAACATGCCGATGAGCTTAAGAAGAACAGTGCCGGGATTGATAAGACAAAGGTTGAGATAGACTTCATGGAGAAGGAGCATGGCAAGAAGAAGCCGGAGGAGATATCCACCTTCGAGAAGGATGATCTCGAAAGGCTGAGGGGAGAGCTGAAACAGCTCGAGGAGAAGCGGAAGGCCATCCTGACAGGATTCGGGACAGATCATCAGTCTGTCAGGCAGCTTATTGACCTGGCAATGCTCGCAAACAACATGCTTAAGGGTGAAGCCCTGAGCAGCTTTGTAAGACGGAGCATCAGCCTTCTTTAGTAAGAATCATGTAACGACGCCCAACTTTGGGCGTCGCTACATCATAACACGGGTCAGTTCAGCCTTGACAAAGTCTATGGCTGCACGGCAAGGCTCACTCTCCAAATCCATCACCTCCTCGATAAGGAGACGTGAGAGTTCCTCTCCGGTTGCCATGGGTGGAAGCTTGCCGGCTACATTGTTTATTAACCGCACAACAGTGCCCCTGGCATTCTTGACCATCTCCCAGGCCTCGTTGCTCATATAAATCTGCTGCGAGAGGTTATGTTCGTATTCACTTCTGACAGTACTGATAAGGTCTGAATGAAGTTGCTGTGCTGTCTGTTCAGGCCGGGCGATACGCATAATAAGTGATTCCGGAGAAATGCGCTCAAGAAAAAGTATGATTCTCTCATATGCCTGTAACTTAACCGGGGTGATTGTTTTAACGGTCTGCAGAAGAAGCTCCTGCCGCCTTCTGTCCTGATCATCTCGGAGCATGTTTTTAATTACAAACCAGACGGTTATCACCACCAAAAGTGCCGGAAGAGTGATCTTCAGTATCTCATACAGTATCTCCATGCATTGATTCCTTTTATGTTTCAGGCATCCAAATTAATCATTTTTATCATTGGCTCACAAAGAACTCTCAGCCTGCCTTAATGCCTTTTCTATTTCCATTTTTAAGTTTACTTTTGGTCTTTCCCAAAATAAAACAAGAGTCTTGATTATGGAGCATATTTCAAAGAGAGTACAGTCGCTGTCAGTCTCACAAACGCTGGCCATGGCGCAGAAGAGCCGCGAACTTAAGGAACAGGGTATTGATGTGATCAGCCTGAGCCTGGGGGAGCCCGATTTCAATACACCCGATGATATCAAGGAGGCAGCCAAGAAAGCGATAGATGATAATTTCTCCTTTTATCCGCCCGTGCCGGGTTACACTGACCTCAGACAGGCAATCTCAAGGAAATTCAAGGAGGAGAACGGACTGGATTATTCGCCGGAGCAGATCATAGTTTCGGCAGGCGGCAAGCATACGCTGATGAATATATTAATATCGGTGGTTGACCCGGGTGAGGAGGTC
>JAKEGI010000118.1 GCA_022615595.1 Bacteroidales bacterium
GTAAAGCCGTACATGGCCAGGGCCTCAGGGATCATCCTGTACCCTGTCCCGTGCAGTGGAGTATAAACGATTCCCATGTCAGCATGCCTTCTGTTGATTTCACTGTTAAGGCTCAGCTTTCTCACCTCCTCCATGTAGCGCGAGTCGGTCTCTTCTCCTATGTAAATGATTTTTGACTCATCACCACCAGAGGCTATCTCAATGACGGACTTAATTTTCCTGACCTCGTCAATTATACCCCTGTCATGAGGCGAGACAACCTGGCCTCCGTCGTTCCATGAGACCTTGTAGCCGTTATATTCTTTAGGGTTATGTGATGCGGTGATGATCACTCCTGCATCACACCCGTGGTACCTTACTGCAAATGAGAGAACCGGTGTGGGCCTCAGTGATTCAAACAGATATGCGGTGAAACCGTTGGCAACAAAGATATCGGCTGCCACCTTTGCAAAATAGGTGCTGTTGTTGCGGCTGTCGTAGGCTATGGCCACCTTTATGGACGATGGATTTGCTGCATGCTTCTTCAGGTAATTTGAGAGCCCCTGGGTAGCCATGCCCAGGGTATACCGGTTCATCCTGTTTGTTCCGGCACCCATGATGCCCCTCAGTCCGCCCGTGCCAAACTCAAGATCCTGGTAGAAAGCGTCAATGAGTGCCTTCTCATCGTTCTCCATCATATTCTTTACCTCGCTGCGGGTGGCTTCGTCAAACTCATTTCCCAGCCATGCAGTGGCTTTTTTCCTGATTTCGTCGATATTGATCATTTGCTGTTGATTTTGGTTAAACAATTGTTCAGGCTGGCGCGCCAGTGAGGAATGGTAAGGTTATACGCTTCCTTTATTTTGCTCTTGTCGAGTACACTGTAAGGGGGTCTTCTGACCCTTGACGGATAAGCTGAGCTCCTCACCGGGTTAACGATGCAATCAGATCCAGTTGCAACAGTTATCTCCCTGGCAATGTCATACCAGCTGCATACTCCCTCGCCTGAGTAGTTGAAGATGCCCGGAATGAAGGGATGCCTGTTCTGTATTACGCCGCTAATGATATTCATGATGGCTGATGCCAGGTCAGCCGCATAGGTAGGTGATCCGGTCTGATCAAAGACAACATCTATACTCTCTGAGGAACCTGTTTTTCCCAATATGGTCCTGACAAAATTGTTGCCGTATGAGGAGTAGAGCCATGAGGTGCGGACAACCAAGGCCAGAGGCCAGCACAGTGCTGCCTTTTCTCCGGCAAGCTTGCTGCGGCCGTAGGCAGAATCGGGTGCGGTGGCAGCATCCTCAGTATATGGCACCGGAGAGGAGCCGTCAAAAACGTAATCGGTTGAAATATGTATAAGCCTGCATACCGTTCCACTGATGGCATTTACAATATTCTCAACGCCCCTTCCATTTATCAGGGTGGCAAGCTGTTCCTCCCCCTCAGCCCTGTCAACAGCAGTATATGCTGCACAGTTGACGATCCAGGCAGGTGCGGCGGAGGATATGAACTGTGCCGTTGCCCCGGCATCTGTTATATCAAGCTCTCCGGTGTCAGTGAAAATGAAGTTGTATCCGCTGTAACGGACTGACCGCTCCCTGATTTCACTGCCAAGCTGGCCTGCAGATCCGGTTATGAGAATAGTTGTCATCCCTTAAAGATAAAACTTGTTGAGATATCTTTGAACAGGGGTTGCTTTAAATCTTTAGGACTAATTATCTCTTTATCCTTCTCAATCATCCAGTCGATATTCAGAGAAGGGTCCATTGCGTTTATTCCTCTTTCATGCACCTGGGAATAATAATTGTCACACTTATAAAGGACGATTGCCCGCTCACTGAGCACAGAGAACCCGTGTGCAAATCCTTTTGGAATCATGAACTGCCTCTTTGCATCAGAGTCAATGACGAGTCCGCACCATTTCCCGTATGTAGGTGATCCAATGCGGATGTCAAGGGCAACATCATATATCTGTCCCTCTATCACCCTTATAAGCTTTGCCTGTGCATAGGGCTCCTCCTGGTAATGCAGGCCGCGAATCACTCCTCTGGAAGAACGTGACTCATTATCCTGAACAGGTGAATAATCAACTCCTTCGTTGCCGAACTTCATGTTGTTATAGCTCTCGAAGAAGTATCCTCTTGCATCCTGGAAGAGGTCAGGTTCGATGATCAGCAATCCAGGAAACTCAGTTTTTATGACTTTCATTACCAGGTCTTTTCGTTTGCCACTTTCAGAAGGTACTGTCCGTATTGGCTTTTTGCCAGTGGTTTTGCCAAAGCAACCAGTTCTTCCCTTGTGATAAAGCCGTTGTAAAAGGCAATCTCCTCGATGCATGAAGCACTGAGGCCCTGTCTCTGTTCGAGGGTGGCAATAAAATTTGAAGCCTGCAGCAGGCTGTCAAAGGTGCCGGTGTCAAGCCATGCCATGCCTCTGCCGAGAAGTTTTACCTCAAGCAGCCCTTCATTGAGATAAAGCCTGTTCAGGTCTGTTATCTCCAGCTCACCGCGCGGTGACGGTTTCAGGTTGCGTGCCCGTGAGGCCACAGTATTGTCATAAAAGTAAAGACCGGTGACAGCATAATTAGATTTGGGTTTTGACGGCTTCTCCTCGATACTGACAGCACGATATTTTTCATCGAACTCAACAACACCGTATCGTTCCGGGTCATTGACTGAATAACCGAATACCATGGCGCCCTTCTTCAGGGCAGCTGCCTGCTTCAGTATACCACCGAGACCCTGGCCGTAGAAGATGTTGTCTCCCAATATCATACAGACATTGTCGGTGCCGATGAAGTCCTCCCCAATGATAAAGGCCTGTGCCAGACCGTCAGGCGAGGGTTGTTCACGGTAGGTGAATTGCATTCCGAGCCTGGATCCGTCACCCAGCAGCGCACGGAAGCTGGGCAGGTCACGAGGGGTGGAGATGATAAGTACCTCTCGTATTCCGGCAAGCATGAGAGCTGAGAGAGGATAATATATCATCGGTTTGTCATATACCGGGAGCAACTGCTTCGAGACAGCCTCGGTAATGGGGTGGAGCCTGGTGCCGGCGCCACCGGCAAGAATAATGCCTTTCATCTTCGATTAATTTTTTAGTTGATATTATCTGCGCCCTATGCCGTAATATACAAATCCCATTCGTTTTAACTCAGCGGGGTCAAAGACATTCCGGCCGTCGAAGACAACCTTCTGTTTCAGTTTGCCAGATACCTCATCCCAGTCAGGCAGTCTGAATTCTGCCCATTCTGTTACAAGCAGCAGGGCGTCAGCACCCTCTGCTGCGTTGTACGGATCGGTGGCATAGGTTATCCTGTCACCAAGCTTTGCTTTTGCTTCAGACATGCCTGCAGGATCGTATACCCTGACCCGTGCGCCTGCCTCAAGAAGCCTGTTGATTATTACCATTGAGGGAGACTCGCGGGTGTCATCAGTCTGAGGCTTGAAGGTAAGCCCCCACACAGCGAAGACGAGCCCTGACAGGTCCTGTCCGAAGTGTTCGGTAATTTTTGCCAGAAGACGAAGTTTCTGCTGTTCATTTGCGAGGTCAACGGCTTTGATCACCTTCATTGAATAACCCTTTTCCTCTGCCGTCCGGATGAGGGCCTTGATATCCTTCGGGAAGCATGATCCTCCGTACCCTACTCCGGGGTAAAGAAACTTGTTCCCGATGCGGCTGTCACTTCCGATGCCTTTCCTGACCAGGTTCACGTCTGCCCCGAGAATGTCGCAAAGATTTGCAATCTCGTTTATGAAGCTTATCCTTGTAGCCAGCATGGCATTGGCAGCATACTTTGTTAGTTCAGCCGATGCAATATCCATAAAGAGGATAGGATGCTGGTTCAGGATAAAGGGCTTGTAAAGCTTACGCATCTTCTCTTCAGCCTTTTCAGAATCGACACCTATTACTATCCGTTCAGGCCTCAGGAAGTCCTCAATGGCATCTCCCTCTTTGAGGAACTCAGGATTAGATGCCACATCAAACGAGATCTTCTTATTCCTGGCAGCAAGTTCTTCGCTGACAGCTTTACGGACCATCTCGGCTGCACCGACAGGCACAGTGCTCTTTGTTACAACCAGTATATAGTCCTCCATATGACGTCCAATGTCTCTTGCCACATTGAGCACGTGGCTCAGGTCAGCGCTGCCGTCCTCTTCCGGGGGAGTGCCTACTGTAATGAAGACCACTTCGCACTTATCGATCGCTTCGGCAATATCAGTAGTAAAGAAAAGCCTCCCCTTTTCAGCATTGCGGCGTATCATCGTCTCAAGCCCCGGTTCATAAATCGGCGGTTTGGCCATGCGCAGGCGGCTTATCTTATCCCTGTCAATATCAACGCAGGTCACAGTTACACCCGTCTCAGCAAAACATGTACCGGTAACAAGCCCGACATAACCTGTCCCAACAACAGCTATTCTCATGGTTTATGGTTTCTGATTAATTCAGATGACAAAAATAGAAAAAAGAGTCAATCTAATAAGTCCCTTTTACCCGATGGAGGCGTGATTTTCTTATCGGCTGAAAATCTGATGATTGTTGATACTGGAATAAAAAAATTACTATCTTTGCAACCAATTTTTAAACAACATAATGTCTAACTTATTAATTTTCAATCAAGTAAATTTAACATGAGTGAGAAAAAAGAGAAGGTCGCAGACAATCTTAATGAAGACCTGGTAAGTGCTGAGATCAGCACAGAGAAAACAGAAGCAAATGATGTAGTTGCAAAGGCCGCTGAGGTAGTTACCGAATCAGCCGGCGAAGAGGTGGCCGAAGAGAGGCCGATCCTCAAAGAGAAAAAAGAAAAAAAGGTGAGGGTTGCTGAAGAAGCCGCTGCTGCAGCTGCTGTTGCGTTCACTGCAGGCGCATCACCTGAAGAATTTGACTGGGATGCATATGAGAAAGACGGTTTTACCACAGAGAGGACCCGTGCAGACCAGGAGAAACTTTATGAAGAGACACTTTCAACCGTTGCCGTTGACGAGGTGGTTGAAGGGAAAGTTATTTCGATGAATAACCGCGAAGTGGTTATCAACATCGGACAGAAGTCAGAAGGAGTGGTAAGTCTCAACGAATTCCGCTACAACCCTGACCTCAAGGTAGGTGATATGGTTGAGGTTTATGTTGATAGCCAGGAAGACAAGAAGGGTCAGCTGGTCCTTTCGCACAAGAAGGCAAGGGCATACAACTCATGGGACAGGGTGAACTCTGCCCTTGAAAACAACGAGATCATTACCGGTTACATCAAGTGCCGCACCAAGGGTGGCATGATTGTAGATGTGTTTGGTATTGAATCATTCCTGCCCGGTTCGCAGATTGATGTGAAGCCGATACGCGACTATGATGTCTATGTCGGCAAAACCATGGAGTTCCGTGTTGTGAAGATCAACCAGGAGTTCAAGAACGTGGTTGTGTCACACAAGGCTCTTATCGAGGCTGAGCTTGAGCAGCAGAAGAAGGAGATCATCTCTAAACTTGAAAAAGGACAGGTTCTCGAAGGAACAGTCAAGAATATCACATCATACGGTGTCTTCATCGACCTGGGAGGCGTTGACGGACTCATCCATATCACTGACCTGTCATGGGGCAGGGTTAACCATCCGGAAGAGATTGTCCAGCTTGACCAGAAGCTTAATGTTGTCATCCTTGACTTTGATGATGACAAGAAGAGGATCGCACTTGGTCTCAAGCAGCTAACCCCTCATCCATGGGATTCGCTCAGCGAGACAATGAAAGTCGGTGACAAGGTTAAGGGCAGGGTAGTGGTAATGGCTGACTACGGCGCCTTTGTTGAGATTGCCACCGGTGTTGAAGGTCTGATACACGTGTCAGAGATGTCATGGTCACAGCATTTGCGCAGCGCACAGGAGTTCATGAAGGTGAGCGACGAGATAGAGGCAGTAATACTTACCCTTGACCGTGAAGAGCGCAAAATGTCACTTGGCATCAAACAGCTAAAGATAGATCCGTGGGAGAACATTGACAAAAAATACAGTCTCAATTCACGTCACAAGGCCCGCGTCCGTAACTTCACCAACTTTGGTGTCTTTGTTGAGATTGAAGAGGGTGTTGACGGGCTGATTCACATATCAGATTTGTCATGGACCAAGAAGATAAAGCATCCGGCCGAGTTCACTTCTATTGATGCTGAGATTGATGTAGTGGTGCTTGAGATTGACAAGGACAACAGGAGACTAAGCCTTGGACATAAACAGCTTGAGGAGAATCCGTGGGATGTGTTTGAAGATCTCTTTACGGTTGACTCGATCCATGAAGGTACGGTTATTGAGGTATTTGACAAGGGAGCTATCATAGCTCTGCCTTACGGAGTTGAGGGATTTGCCACACCGAAGCATCTTGTCAAGGAAGACGGATCAAGCGCCGTGGTGGAAGACAAACTGAATTTCAAGGTTATTGAGTTCAACAAAGGAGCCAAGAAGATCATCGTATCTCACAGCCGGGTATTCGAGGATGAAAGAAAGGGTGCTGA
>JAKEGI010000119.1 GCA_022615595.1 Bacteroidales bacterium
CCGGCACTCTCACCCAGTTCATCTATCATCCTGTTGTATTCTCTTACGAGCTCCCCGATCTCGTCGCGGCCACGGTAGGTAATATGCTCATTCTTCTTCCCGTACTCAACCGATGCCATGGCCCTCTGCAGCAGGATAAGGGGAGACGTGACCCTCTCGCTGAGGAACACGGCAAACCACATCATAATCATCATCAGCAGGAGAGTGAAGTTTATCATCGTCACTACCAGATTCGATATCTCACCCGTCAGAATGTTCTGCATCGCGAAATAGGGAAGGTTAATGTAGGCCAGAAGCTGATTGTCATCATTGTAGAATGGCATATATGATGACAGATACTTCAGGTTTCCGATCCACTCTTCTCCAATATATTCAGTCTTCCCTTCGTCAGCCAGGATGCCAAACGCCATTGGATCAATCATACTCCCCTCAAGGTTCCTGGAAAATACCTCAGGCCTTGATGTGGCAAGGAGTGAGCCCGAGGGTGAATAGAGGTTTATATCTGTCATGAATACATTCGAAAACTTCACAAGCAGCTCGTTCAGTGAGCGGTAGCCGGTGCCGCTCCATCCCTCCTCAAGTCTTTGTTCCATGGAGAGCTTATGCTCAAGCTCAATGGAAACAGAAGTAGTCTTCTCCCTCAGATTCCGGGTGTGATTATTTCTGAACTGGGTCGTATTAAGGAATAGGGCAGCTATAATGATGATGACAAAGACAATGGCCAGGACAGACGAAAATGCAAGCTGCAGCCTCCGGCGGAAAGTATTAAAGTGCAAAATGTCGATGGCATTGCGTGCGAAAATGATGAGGAGGAAGAAAGAAAAGAGCAGTATAGTTATAAAGAGATAAGCGAATGTGATTGTTTTGTCAAGAGGAGTGACAGCCTTTGAAGTAACGATGAGTGTCTTATCTCCGGCATTATACATCAGATGTTTGAACCCGCTCTTCTTTAGAAACTGATATTCACCGTCAAGAGCCTTTGGAATGATGTGACTGTCATAGGGATATTCGCCTGAGCGCAGCACCAGGGTTGAGTCGGAGTATTTGGCATAGGAAATATCCCTGAGCCGTGGAAACCGCTGATGCGTGGCATTAAGGAGGAGCTCGGGATAGCCAGCCTGGTATGTTTCAATGTGACTTATCAGCTCTATGAACAGCCCGTTCCAAAGAAATGGTGAACGGTCATAAAAGAGTCTCGAGAGGTAATAAGCCCGGCCTGCCTGGTTATGCATGAACCAGAAACCGGTGCCTGTGATCGTGTCTCCCTCATTTTTGATCCTTTCATCAAAGTAGATAAAACAGTTGCTTGCATATGACCCCGCATCCGGGATCTGCAATGGGGAGTCATCACGACATATCACTATATTCAGATCATAATTTTCCCAGTAACCGTTGAAATAATTATCCTCGAGGTATTTGAAAACGTCATCTATATCCGGAGGTGCAAAGGATTCTCTTTTCATCATTACCTCCAGAACCGAATCGTCTCTCAGCTGAGGCCAGAGATCAATGAGCAGTGCCTCTGCAACCATGTCATTATCATTGGCGAGTGATATTGCCATGACTTTAAGCTCCTTATCCTCCTTCTGCTCAGCAAACGCTGAGATCATCCCGGTGGAGTAGATGCTTGTCAGCCCTGAAAACATTGCAATGAGTGAGATGAGGGAGAGGGAACTGCGCCTCCATAAAAGGATTGTGAGCACCAGAACGGACACATACAGTATACCCCAGAAGCTGCATCTGATACCGGTGAGGCATAAAACAGGCAACACAAGTGCCGAGGTTGCCGTCATCAGCATGTTTACCTTCAGTGACAGCCTCTCCGTAATAATGAATGTCCTCAGGAATAATACTGCCGGGACAGATATCAAAATCAGAACAGAGAGGAATCCGGCGAGGCTCATGAAGGTCAGCTCAAGTATTTTAAATGCCTCGAAGTTTATTGCCGAATTCAGGATAATATCCCTGAACAGGTTCTCTGCCATGAGAAACAGTGCAAATCCTGATGCCATCAGTACTCCGGGTTTTATCAGGCTACGAAGGCTTTCCCCCTTTTCAACCAATCTCACTGGTTCATTCCTCAGGTAAAACCCAAACCCGGCTATAGGGAGAATTCCCAGCAGCACAAGGTGGCCGACAGAGGGTATAAGTAGTCCGGATGAGTAAAGGAATGGTGAGAAGAGCTCTGTAGAGCTGACTGATGGAGGCAGTCCGGCAACAAGGGTAACCGCATAGAAAACAATGAGTGCTGTAACTGCTGAGACGAGACGCCATACCTTGTTCGTTTGTTTACCTACCCATTCTGCAGCCAGGTTAACAAGGCGGACCAGGATAAGAAGAAAGAGCAGCCAGAATAAAACAGGGACAACTATCAGGATTGTATTAGGCTTTTTTTCGGGGAAGATCAGTCCAAAGTGAAATTCCCTCTCAAAACCCGTAACCCGGAATTCTGTCTCCTCCTCATTAAAAGTTATGCGTGCTGACTGCGGAAGCCGGTACTGCTCCGGGAAGCCCGATCTCAGCATGTTGTTTGTTATCGGGTACTGCCTGTATACGCTAATGAGAGCGAGCAGGTCATAGTTCATATACTCTTTGTGTACCGGGATGAACCAGCCATTGCTCAGGAAGACCGGTTTGTGGGTCTCAAAGTCAGATCTGTAGGCCACAGGAAAATTAACGCTGTTGTCAGACCAGTAACTTATTGTGTCATCTTTGTAAATCAGCAACAGTATACCATCGCCGATCACCTCACCGGTGGTGTTATTAAGGAACAGAACGGCCGGGTCAGTACCCCTGACGAGATCTGCCCCGATTGTTTCAAGCACTTCTGATGCCTTTATTTCCTTCTCAATAAGCTTCTTGTCAAGTCTGCCGGTACGGTAACGCCATTCAAGATCGCTGAAATATACCAGGTCTGATACGACAGCCAGTGCAGCAGTAACTACTGCGGCAACGAAGATCACTCTGATATCCCTTAACCTGGCTTGCATAAGTTCATTCGTGATGATAGGGGTCACCGGCAATGACTGTCAGTACCCTGTAAAGCTGCTCTGTGAACAATAATCGTACCACCTGATGCGAAAAAGTCAGCTTTGAAAGTGAGAGAACATGGTCTGCCCTTATACTGACACTTTCATGAAATCCCCAGGGCCCACCTATAATGAAAATCAGTCTTTTTTTTGCCAACAGCATTGTGTTCCTCATGAAAGAAGCCAGCTCGACCGTCGAATAACTTTTACCTCTCTCATCGAGAAGTACAACATAATCATCTGCTTTCAATGCCTGCAGTATCTTTTCAGCCTCTTTCTCCTTCACCTTTGCCGAAGACCTGTTGCCGGGATTCTTCACGTCAGGAAGGATAATGATTTCAAACCTGTTATATCGTGATATCCTCTTCTCATATTCCGCCACTCCATCCCTGATCCATGCCTCATCACTCTTTCCTGTCATCAGAAGAACCAGCTTCATTTTTCAATCTCTATGTTGGGTAGACAAATATAGCAATTAAGCCCTTATTACTTATTGTGCCCTCGCGCGATATTAAAAGTGGTGCGGTTTTTGATCAATAATAGTTACATTTGCTCTGTCCTGTTTTGTGTAGCATAAAGGAAATGAAATGAAGAAGAAGTTTTTTACTGCAGGCCTGTTGCTTATTATCATGACTGTCGCGGGCACCGCACAGGAGCAGCCGGGCATTCCTGCAGGCATCTCTATCGCTTTCCGTTCCGGCAGCGCCGCAGGCCTGTCTGAATACCTCAACAGCACCGTTGAGCTCGTTATGCCTGATAAGGAAGACTTCTACAGCAAGAGTGTTGCCGAGAGCATCCTGAAAGATTTTTTCAGCCGCCACCACTCACGAGAATTTGTCATCAGGCATCAGGGAGCCAAAAGCGATGCCCAATACGCCATTGCCAATCTTGAGACTGACAAGGGAAAATTCCGTGTATATTTTCTGCTTAAAAAGGTAGACGGCAGCCCGCTGATACACCAGATACGGATTGAGTCTGAAAATGATTGATAATGAGCTGAATGCCTTTATCCTCAGGGCTCTGGAGGAGGATACAGGTGATGGTGACCACACTTCACTCGCATCTATCCCTGCCTCAGCCACCGGTATGGCAAGGCTTATAATTAAAGAAAAGGGCATCATAGCAGGCATCAGGATTGCCCCCGTAATATTCCGCCTCACCGATCCGTCACTCTCGACTGACATGCTTATTGAAGACGGCAGGCACGTCTCACCGGGAGATATTGCTTTCACGGTGGAAGGGAAAGTGCAGTCAATACTGCGGGCTGAACGTATCGTGCTGAACATCATGCAACGCATGAGCGGCATCGCGACGTCGACGGCACAGTATGTTGAAAAGGTAAAGGATACCAAGGCACGGATAACCGACACCCGAAAGACAACTCCCGGTATGAGAGCCCTCGAAAAGGAAGCAGTACGCATCGGCGGAGGGATAAATCACCGCATGGGTCTGTATGATATGATCATGCTGAAGGATAATCATACCGATTATGCCGGAAGCATCTCAGAGGCAATAGCCCGCACAAAGGAGTACCTGAGCAAGAACAGGTTGAACCTGAAGATTGAGGTCGAGTCACGCAATCTGAAGGAGGTGAATGAAATACTTGATGCAGGTGGTGTCGACCGCATTATGCTCGACAATTTCTCTGTGCCAATGACTGCTGAGGCTGTGAAAATTATAGGCGACAGGTGTGAGACCGAGTCTTCAGGAGGCATTACCCTTGAGAACGTCAGAGACTATGCGCTTTGCGGAGTAGACTTTATATCAATAGGAGCGCTGACCCACCACATCAAAAGCCTTGATATGAGCCTGAAAGCTTTCTGACCTCAGGATGACCGCCCGCGATTTCATCATATCAAAAACAAGAGTAATAAAGAAGGCAGAACTGCCGGGCTTTGACGGAGCACCGCTCGACCTGGTGGTCAAACTTATCATCAAAGGTCTCTTTGGCAGAGGAGTGCTTGTAACGAGGGCATCATCGATAGCATTCAACCTGCTCATGGCATTCCTTCCGGCATCAATATTTCTCTTCACACTGATACCGTTTATCCCGATACCAAACTTCCAGACAGAGCTTGTCAGGCTGTTCGAGAACATGATGCCGGTAAATGCATACTCTTTCCTCGAGGCCACCATAGTTGACGTCATCACAAACCGGAGCGGCACACTGCTCGTTCTGATGTTTCTTGCCACCATAATCTTTTCCACAAACGGCATCCATGCCCTGATGCATGCTTTTGTGGTTTCGGCACACGGGTTCAAAAGCCGCACATGGATACAGCAAAGGAAGATTGCCATCCTCATGCTTATGATCATCCTGCTGATGTTCAGCCTTTCCGCAGCTCTTATCATATTAAGCCGCTCAGTGACAGACAGGCTTGTTGAGATGGGAGTGCTTCAGCTTAATCTGGTCTTCTATATAGTGATGACATTCAAATGGGCGCTTATCATTGCGATGCTTTTCTTTGCCATATCTACTCTATATTACCTGGTTCCGGCCAAGAAAAAAGACTTCAGATATATCTCCCCGGGTTCAATAATGGCGACTACTTTATTTATCCTTACCTCCATGGGGTTTTCAGCTTATGTAAATGACTTCGGTCAGTACAACAAGCTTTACGGTACCATCGGGACCCTGATAATTATTCTTATCTGGCTCTATCTGAACTCAATAGCGCTGCTGGTAGGATTTGAGCTCAACGTAAGCATCAAAGCAGCTACCTCCGAGATGGAAACATCAGCTTGAACCTCATGTGCTATCCGCAGTGAAGGAACTGCTTCACCAGTTTTGCAATCGCCTCATTGTTGCCATAGAGCTCCTCGCTGAGCTTCTGGTCATTGAATGACTTCAGTCTTTTCGCGACATTGTCTATCACACCTGCCGGAAAGATGCCATCCCTCTCAAAGTATTCCCGCAGGCCAAGAAGAGCCTCGGCCGAATCCCAGCATGAAGCAGGAAGTGACTCAAGCTTCTTACTTGCAGCTTTATCCTTCTCCTTGAAAATGTTATAGTCAACATAAAGTTTCTCAGCGAGCTCGAGAGCGCCAGGCATCCCCAGCCCGTGCTGTATAGCCACCACGATACCTGCCATCAGAAGATAGATATCAGCAGAACCGTCAGGCGACCGGAGCTCAACTGTCTGACGTGAGATACGGTCTGCACTGCCTGATGACTCTGCCGGATTGGCGTCATGAATCATATGTGAGGCTCCGAGCCATCCGAGGGGTACCCTTACAAGCACGGAACGGTTACGGTCACCCCAGCAGATATTTGTCGGCGCCTCCTGGTGAGGCACAAGCCTCAGATATGATGTCGGTATGGTGTTGCCGAAAGCCGTCAGTGCCTTGCTCAGATCAAGCAGCCCGGCGATCATCTTCCTCGCAGTCTCACTCAGCTTTCCGTTCTCTATCATGACGTTGCGCCCATCCTTCTCAAGAAGCATATGGATGTGCATTCCCGAACCTGCCTTCCCGACAGTGATCTTCGGGGCGAAGCTTACCTCAACACCATACTCATAACCCAGCATACGCAGTATCCATTTGGCTATAAGAATCTGCTCAACAGCCTGATCAAGAGGCACATGAAGGAACTCTATCTCATGCTGCTCAAAGTCTTCCCCATCCTTTGAAAAACTTCCCACCTCTGAATGACCGTATTTTATATTACACCCTGCCCTTGCGCAAAGTTCAAGAGCTTCGACACGCAGATCCTCAAACCTGGCAAATGGCTTTGACTGGTGATAGCCTTTCTGGTCAAAGAGCGGATAAAGCTCCTCGCTTTCTGACCTGACATAATACTCGAGCTCACCCAATGCCCTGATGTTATAACCTGTTTTCTCCGTGAAACGTCTCAAGGCTTTCCGCAGAATATACTCCGGAGAGCTTTCGAGAGGCTTTCCTTCAGAGTTATAGAATGAACAGAGGATCTCAAGCGTCGGTGTCTGGGTAAAAGGATTGACAAAGGCAGTCCGGTAACGTGGCATCAGATAGAGGTCGCTCGATCCGGCTTCGATGAATGAGAAGAGGCTTGAACCGTCAACGCGCTCACCTGCTGTGAGAATTAAGGCAAGGTGTTCACGACTGAACGGCACGAAGTTCAGTGACTTGAGCTTGCCGTCCTCAGCCGCGTACCGGAAATTAACCATCCGGATGCCCTTCGCTTCGATAAACCTCATCAGGTCATCAGAAGTAAACTCGTCTGCAGGTTTTCTGAGGAACTGCACAAGCTCATTTCGGCTCATAAGTAAATCATTGTTCATTATATGCTCGGTTTTAATGATGGGCAAAAGTAAAAATTTCGGAATGTAAAAAGAAAAACCTTTGTCATTAATGGACTGCGACGTAATCAACCTGCGGGACTTTTGAATGAATTTTTTATATTTTTGAGGCTCTAAACAGCCTTCATGAAGAAATTGATGATCATTACCGCCCTTGTTCTTCTCTCATCATGCAACAGGGAGACAGGGATTGAATGGTTCTCGACCCGGAAAGCAGGAGAGTATTTCGATCTTGTTAAAAAGATATGCGACGATGACAACGGAAGCCTCTGGGGTGAGAATCTTCATGGTCCGCTCATGTTCATCGACAATAAGAGCCGGGTGATCTATTCGAATGTTCCTGATGCAGATGGACTCCTCAGGCCCCGTGACGGCATATACACAGGAGAGCTGCCCAGGGAGAGGCTGATAACAAACAATGTAATTGAGTACGGCGGGGTGAGGTTTGGCATGGTGCCGCTGCCGGAAACGGAAGATAGCTACCGCATTGCCGCCCGTTCTCTTCACAGCCTCTTCCACCTTTATCAGGAAAGGCACGGACTAAAACCTTCCACCTTCAACACGCGGCATATGAATGATAAGAATGCAAGGCTGTTTCTGAAGCTTGAATGGAAGGCTCTCACCGGTGCCATTGAATCATCTGGCGAAGAGCGCAACCAGGCTATCCGTGACGCGCTTGTTTTCCGCGGAGCAAGGCGTGAGCTCTTCCCTAACGCAATAGCCGATGAGAATAAGTTTGAGAACTATGAGGGGCTGACAACGTTTACTTATATGAAGCTCTGCACGTCAGGCAGTGATGAGCTCAAATCAAGACTGCTCGAATATCTGAGCAGAATATATAACAATACCTCCTATGCCTCAGGCTACGGTTTTGTACACGGAGCTCTGTATGCCACACTCCTTGACGACAAGGACTTTGATTTCAAACAGATTCAGACGTCAGATTTTGACCTTGGCGAGGCTGCCTCGGAAGCATACGAGGTGGTTCTTCCGGAGCTCTGCAGGGATGTGGCCGGCTCACTGGCGCTGAACTATGACCTCTCTGCCATACGGATTGAGGAGAGTGAGCGCGAGGCCATGATCAATGAGCGCACGCGCAAGATCGTCACCACATTTATTGAAAGACCTGTACTGGTTATTACGATGGAGAGCCCTAACTTCAGCTTTGAGCCCGAGGACATCAACTTCCTTGATACACTGGGGACCCTGTACGAGAGTCTGCGCGTAGCAGACAACTGGGGGAAACTGACCGTTGATGACGGAGGAGCGTTGCTGGCTAATGACCTGCATACCCTGCGTGTAAGTGCAAGAGAGATCAGGATGGAACGCAATCACATCACGGGTGAGGGGTGGCACCTTATCCTGAATGATGGCTGGCATGCCGGGGAAGGAGAAAACAACACCTATATAGTGCAAAAAGAGCTGCAGTAACCCTTTACCTCTTCCCAAGGTGAGAGAGACTCTCTTTCAGCGTTGCTATCCTGGAACGCGCATCTGCCTCCTTTTTTCTCTCAAGAGCAATGACCTTTTCCGGTGCACTGGAAACGAACTTCGCGTTATTAAGCTTCGCCATAACTGAAGCAAGAAACCCCTCGGTATAGGTAAGCTCGTTACTGAGCTTTTTAATCTCCTCATCATGGTCAATTCCCTCATCAACAGGTACAAAGAACTCCGAAGTATGTATCCGGAACGAGGCAGCACCGGCTATTTTGCCTTCAACGATCCGTATCTCCGAGAGGTTACACATGCGGATTAACACAGAGTCAAATTCATTGCCCGTAGAGCCGGCAGCAGCGCACAGAACAAGCTTCTGCCTGAGAGGGATATTCTTTTCCTTTCTGACAGTCCTGACTGCACTTATGATTTCGCGACAGGTTTCAAAGCGGTTGAGCATTGCCGGATCATACAGCCCGGCAGATGGCATCATTTCATTCATTATGCTGCTGCCTTCAGCTCTCTCACCCATTCTCTGCCATATCTCTTCAGTGATGAATGGCATAAAGGGATGCAATATCCTTATGAGTGTTTCAAGGAGACGGAGGCTCTCACGATGTGTCAGGCCATCGAGGGCCTTGCCGTATTCTGGTTTTATGATCTCAAGATAGGTTCCTGAGAAGTCATCCCAGAAGAGCTTGTATGCCTGCATCAGTGCGTCAGAGATACGATAGCGTGCAAAGCTCTCATCTATCTCTGCCAGGGTCTTGTTGATGACACCATCCATCCACCTGACAGCTGCCTCCGCTGCGTCAGGCTGTTCTATGCCGTCCTCAGTCTTAAAGGTGATTATAAGCCGGAAAGCGTTCCATATCTTGTTGGCAAAGTTTCGTCCCTGCTCCGGGAGAGTCTCTTCAAACAGCAGGTCATTGCCGGCAGGTGCACACAGCAACATTCCCACCCTGACACCGTCAGCCCCGTACTTATCAATGAGACTGATGGGCTCAGGCGAATTGCCAAGTGATTTTGACATCTTGCGACGCTGCCTGTCGCGAACAAGACCGTGGAGGTACACATCGCTGAAAGGCTCTTTGCCCCTGTACTCATACCCTGCCATGATCATCCTGGCCACCCAGAAGAAGAGTATCTCAGGCGCGGTGACAAGGACACGCGTCGGATAGTAATAATTTATATCAGGGTTATCAGGCCTGTTGATGCCGTCAAAGGCCGTTATCGGCCAGAGCCATGATGAGAACCATGTGTCAAGCACATCCTCATCCTGCTTGAGGTCAGTCAGCGAAAGGTTCTTATTGCCACCGGCCTGCCTTGCCTTCTCGAGTGCCTCTTCAGGGGAGGCAGCAACCACGAACTCACCGTTGCCATAGTAATAAGCCGGTATGCGGTGACCCCACCACAATTGCCTGCTTATGCACCAGTCACGTACATTCTCCATCCAGTGACGGTAGACATTCCTGTACTTGGCCGGGACAATATTAACAGTATCATTAAGTATCGCATCAAGGGCAGGCTTTGCCATCTCCTTCATGCTCAGGAACCACTGAAGCGAGAGCTTGGGTTCTATAACAGAATGCGTCCTCTCTGATCTTCCTATCTTGTTTACATATTCCTCTACCTTAACCAATGCTCCCAGCCTTTGCAGCTCCTCCTCAGCCAGCTCCTTCGCCCTGAAGCGGTCAACACCGATGAAGAGCCCGGCTCTCTCACTCATCGTCCCGTCATCATTAAAGACGTCAATGCTTGTCAGATTATGCCTGATGCCTATCTCGTAGTCATTTATGTCATGGGCCGGCGTTATCTTGAGGCAGCCTGTGCCAAAGGCAGGGTCAACATACTCATCAAATATGAACGGCACTACCCTGTCGGTCATCGGAACGACAACATGCTTGCCCTTCATGGCTGCATATCTCTCGTCTGAAGGGTTGGCACAGACTGCAGTGTCACCAAGTATTGTCTCAGGCCTGGTGGTTGCGACCATTACATAACCCTCTTCCCCAACAATCTTATACCTTACATAGTAAAGTTTTGACTTCTCCTCGGTATAAATAACCTCCTCGTCAGAGACAGCCGTGCGCGCCTGCGGATCCCAGTTTACCATCCGTACACCTCTGTATATCAGACCCTTGTTATACAGGTCGATAAATACCTTGATTACCGAACTGTAACGCTCATCATCCATTGTAAAGAGTGTACGCTCCCAGTCGCAGGAGGCACCCAGTCTCTTGAGCTGCTCAAGGATTATCCCACCGTGTTTATGTGTCCACTCCCATGCATGATCGAGAAAAGCCTCCCTTGAGAGGTCCCTCTTCTCAATACCCTCGCTCCTCAGCTTGGCTACGACCTTGGCCTCAGTAGCTATACTGGCATGGTCAGTGCCGGGCACCCAGCATGTATTGTAACCCTGCATACGGGCCCTGCGTATAAGCACATCCTGGGTGGTGTTATTCAGCATGTGCCCCATATGAAGCACTCCGGTCACATTCGGCGGAGGAATGACTATCGTATAGGGCTCCCTCTCATCAGGGACACTGTGAAAAAAGCCATTCTCCATCCAGTAACTGTACCATCTGCTCTCAGCCTTACGGGGTTCGTATTTTGAGGGGATCTCGGTCATTGAATTTGCGATTTGCGATTTGCGAATTCTTTCAGTAATTCAGTAAGTAAGGTCACAAAATTAGCATTTTGTTCCCATATAGGAAAAAGAGGGGGCTCATATGCTTAAAATCATATTTCAATTATGTGGATTTGAATACATTTGCGCCCTGATATTATCTCATAATTTAAAATTAAAATGCCATGCCAAAGATCTCCGAAAAAGCAAGGGTAATGCCTGCCTCACCGATACGCAAGCTTGTTCCTTTTGCAGAAGAGGCAAAGCGTCAGGGAAGAAAAGTATATCATCTCAACATCGGTCAGCCTGACATCCACACTCCTGTGGCCTCGCTTGATGCACTGAAGAAGATGGATCTCAAGGTCATTGAATACACTCATTCGGCCGGAAATGAGTCTTATCGCCGCAAACTGGCGCAGAGCTACAGGAAGATAGGCGTGGAGATAGATCACACGGAGATAATAGTCACCACCGGCGGTTCGGAGGCGGTTCTCTTTGCATTCATGTCATGCCTCAACCCGGGTGAGGAGGTGATAACATTCGAGCCCTTCTATGCAAACTATAACGGCTTCGCCATCGAGGCCGGAGTTAATATCGTCCCGGTCAGATCGCATATTGAGAATGACTTCGCCCTTCCTCCCATCAGTGAGATCGAGAAGAAGATCACTTCAAAGACAAGGGCCATACTCATCTGCAATCCCAACAACCCC
>JAKEGI010000120.1 GCA_022615595.1 Bacteroidales bacterium
AGGAGTGGCTGCGGAGCTTGCTGTATTGCACCCTCTATTTCATCGCCAATCCCCGGGATGCCATCAGGTAAACCGGCAGGCATCAGATGTATTCATCTCACCGGAAAGTACGAATGCGGTATCTGGGGCAGGGATGACAGGCCTGCCGTTTGCGCGGCCTTCAAGGCAGAGCCGGAGTTCTGTGGCATGAACCGTGAAGAGGCACTGAGGATACTCTCCTCGCTCGAATGATAACTACTTTCTTTCGAAGACTATTTTACCGTCAGTAATTGTATAATCTGTCTTTACGGTCATAATCCGATCCTCGGGAGTGGAGAATATATCTTCCGAGAGCACTGTGATATCAGCGAGATATCCTGGTTTGAGCATTCCCTTCCTCTCTTCGGTAAACTGTGCAAATGATGCTCCGAGAGTGTAGTACTCGATGGCTTTTTCCATTGTGAGCTTTTCCATAGGAAACCATCCCTCTCCTTCCTCACCCTTACGGTCCTTGCGTGTCACTGCAGCGTAGAGCCCTTCCATGGGATTCAGTGGTTCCACGGAATAGTCTGTGCCAAAGGCAACCTGTGCGCCACTGTCAGCGAGGCTTTTCCATGCATAAGACCACCTGCTGCGATCTGTCCCGATACGTTTCTCCGCGAACCGCTTATCGGTGATGCAGTGTGTCGGTTGCATCGAGGCTATCACGCCAAGTTCTGCAAAACGCGGTATGTCCTCTTCAATCAGGATCTGTGCATGTTCCGACCTGTGACGGCTGTCGCGAACACCGTTAACCTCGCGGGCCTTCTGGAAGGCGTTAAGTATCCAGTTATTTGCTTTGGGGCCAATGGCGTGTATGCCTATCTGAAATCCCAGGCGGTCAGCAGTGATTACCCTCTCTTCCAACTCTTCATAACTCAGCTGGGGAAGGCCGGTATTGCCGGGATCATCATCAAACGGCTCGAACATCATTGCAGTGGCTGATCCGAGGGTGCCATCCATGAAGTCCTTCAGGTACCCGAACCTGATCCAGTTGCCGGAGGAGGGATATTTATTTCTCAGCATGTTATATCTTTCCAGCTTATCCTGGTCAGCGGTAAGTTCTGCGCCTATATCAATTCTGCATGTCAGCAGACCCTTCGCCATGATGGTGTCATACATTTCAAAGTCAGCGCTGCCCGGTATCTGTATGCTTGTGATACCATAACCGGCTGCCTGCTGAAGGGCAGTGATATATCCCCGCCATTCTCTCTCTCTTTCCTCTTCCGCACTTCGCTGAACCTTTTTCCCGTCGGTTTTTATAAGTGCCATGGCGCTCTCTTTCAGTATGCCAGTAGGCTCTCCGGTGACAGGGTCCTTCATTATTTCGCCGCCGAACGGATCAGGTGTGTCGCGATTAATCCCTGATTCCCTCAGCACATAGCTGTTAACAAGTGCACTATGGCCGTCAGTACGCCTCAGTACAACAGGGTTGTCGGGTGAGACGGCGTCAATAAGCTTCTTGGAAGGCCACTCACGTGTTGTGAACATCTCATGCTCCCAGTGGCCCCCGTAAATGAGATGGCCCTTCTCAATTCTGGCAGCCTGCTCCCTTACCTTATCTGTAATGACTGCCGGGTCGGTGACGTACCTGAGTTCAATAAAATCAGGATCTACCGGGCCAAAATGGGCATGAGCATCATTGAAGCCGGGGATAACGCTTCTGCCCGCCGCATCGATCACCCTTGTCTTACCGTGGTCGACATACTTTGCTATTTTCTTGTTGCTGCCGACTGCCACAATAATTCCTTCTTTCACAGCAATCGCCTCTGCATAAGGGGCCTGCTTATCTACTGTGAATACCCTGGCGTTTACTATCGCGAGGTCAGCCTTTTCGACCTGTCCGCATCGGGATGAGATCAGCAGAGCAGCTATCATAATGGCAGGAATGGCATTTTTCATGTTAATCATTTCATAAAACCCGCGCAATTTAAAAAAAATGACATTACTTTAGGTCCCAGTTAACCTATGAAATTAAACTCCAACGACTGAAATCATGAAAAAGAAGACGATTCCTCCGGGATATCTTTTTACCAAGAGTTATTCCAATTATGTGTTCATTCTGTTGTTTCTTCTCTATCTTTTTGATTATGCAGACAGGATGGTTGTCAATTCGATGTTCTCATATATTCAGAAAGACCTTGGAATTAACGATTTTCAGTCTGGCTGGCTTGTGTCAGTCATATATCTTACAATAGGTTTGCTGACCTTCCCCGTTTCACTTGTGATAGACAGGTGGAGCAGGACAAAAACCATCGGCATAATGGCTATTGTATGGAGCCTGGCAACCCTGTTATGTGCGTTTACAGGTAACTATGTTCAGCTCTTCATGGCCCGTATTCTCATCGGTTTTGGCGAAGCCGGCTATGCTCCGGGTGGAAGTGCCCTTATTTCGGGGTTATATCCGATGGAGAAGCGTTCAAAGATGATGGGACTATGGAATGCTTCGATACCTCTGGGTTCAGCTATCGGTGTCACAATGGGCGGAATAATCGCCAGCACATGGGGATGGAAGCATGCCTTTGGTATTGTTGCAGTTCCTGGCCTCATCATTGCAATCCTGTTCCTCTTCGTAAAAGACTACAAAACAGTCGACCTTTCAAGGGTGGATACCAGCAACAAGAGGGTTAAGATGGAAAGGAAAGACATGATCAGGGAATTCCTGAAGAAGCCATCTGTGATATTCACCTATTTCGGGATGACCGCGATTGTCTTCGTTACAACCGCCATGATAGTCTGGCTGCCAAAATTCTTTGAGATCAGCAGCGGCATGGATCCTAAAAAAGCGGGTACGCTCGCAGGTGCTGTGATGATGCTCGCATTGATCGGTGCTCCGATGGGCGGATATATAATTGACCGCTGGAGGAGGACAGAACCGAGGGCAAGAATATTGTTCCCCGCGATAACAACATTCATTTCTGCCATACTTCTTTTTCTGGCCTTCTACATCTTTAAAGGCCCGATGCAGTTGGTGACACTCTTTGTGTTCGGGATATTTATCATGATGTTCATATCAGGTGCTGCTGCCGTTACACAGGATGTAATCCACCCGGGATTGAGGGCGACATCATATGCAATAGCAGTGCTTGTGCAGAACCTGTTAGGTTCATTTACAGCCCCGATTGTCCTGGGGAGAATATCTGACCTGACAAATATAAAAACCGCAATGAGTATCCTGCCCTTCTCGCTTGTGTTGGGAGCATTGCTTTTCCTGATAGGTTCTAGATATTATGTGTCTGATATGGAGAAAGTTGCAGCTGTTAAACT
>JAKEGI010000121.1 GCA_022615595.1 Bacteroidales bacterium
AATTATTGTTCTTCCAACGCTTAAGATCGGTGGGTACAACCTCTTTTCGCTTGAGTCATCTCTTAAGCAGAAGATACTTCCAAAGACGAAGTCCATCGCCATGACATTTCTGATGATTTATCTGGCAATAAGCGCTGTTGAGTTTATTATACTGCTTATTGGCGGACTTGAAGTGTTTGAGGGACTGTGTATCACATTCGGCACCGTTGCCACCGGCGGATTTTCCGTCAGGAACACCAGTCTTGCTGAGTTTTCTCCGTTTCTTCAATATGCGGTGGCAATATTCATGTTTCTTTCGGCCTCCAGTTACCTTCTCTATTTCTTCATGATAAAGCAGGAATTCAACAAGATCAGGGAAAACGAAGAGTTCTGGTTTTATCTTTTTTTTGTAACTGGATCTGTTGTATTCGTGACATTGACTCTGTACTTCGGGACCGGAAGGGACTTCAGCACTTCGTTCAGACACTCATTCTTTCAGGTTATTGCTCAGATAACGACAACGGGGTATGCTACGACAGATTACATGGCATGGCCAGCCATAGGATGGTTTTTTATGTTCCTTCTACTTTTTGCCGGGGGCTCCACCGGTTCGTCAACAGGAGGCCTAAAGATGGCAAGGCATCTTATTGCCCTGAAGAACATGAAATTTGTGTTCCGCAGGTTGCAGCATCCAAATGCAATCTTTCCGATCAAGCTCAACAACAGAATAATACCTGAGAACATCAATATTATGATGCTCCTGTTTATTTTCATATTCATTGTAGTCTTTATTGCCGGTGCACTCCTGATGATGATAACGGGTATTCCCGTCAAGGAGGCTGCCGCAGCAAGCGTTTCTGCTATGGCCAACGTAGGTCCCGGTCTGGGCTCAGCCGGCAACATGGGAAATTATACCTCATTTAATGACGTTTCCCTCGTTATAATGTCCATTCTTATGCTGATAGGCCGTCTCGAGATCTTCACGATTCTGGCATTGTTCACCATGTCATTCTGGAAGAACTGATCTCAAATCTGACGGCTCAGATACTTCCGTATTTTTTCAAGATTGGCCGGGGTGCCGCAATCGAACCAATATCCCTCATCATGCTGATAGGTCATAATTTTATGCTCACGTACCAGCATCAGGTAAAGCGAAGTAAGAGAGTATATTCCCTCCGGCATCAGGTCAAATATTGAAGGTGAGAGTACCTGTATGCTTGAGAAGCCTGTCTCACTGAGCCCGCTGCTGTTTCCCTTTGTGGTAATCTCCTCCTTTGTGGCAACGTTGCGCCATCCGCACATTCTTCCGTTCTTATCAACCAGGAGAAACCTGGTGCCGGGCCGGTGCCTTGTGGCCAGTGTGGCCAGCGCCCCTGTCGCCATGTGCTTATTGTACATCTCTCTGAGGTCGAGGTCAGTGAAAATATCAACACTGTAACATATAAAAGGCTCAACGGAGAAGAAAGGTCGTGCCTTCAGGAGACCGCCTGCAGTGTCAAGGAGCCCGGAGGATTCATCCGAGACGGTGATTTTGAATCCTTCGCTGCGGAGCTTCTTTATCTCCTCCAACATCAGGGCAGGGTGATGGTGAATGTTTACTATTATGTCGTCAAAGCCGCATGATGTGAGCTTCTCACAGGCCAGCCCGAGGGCGCTCCTGCCGCTTATCTCCACGAGCGCCTTGGGCCTCTCCCTGCTTAACTCTCCCAGACGGGTACCGAGTCCGGCCGCGAAGATCATTGCTTTCATATGCCTCAGAGCTCCCTGTGATTGACTGTAACCATCACTCCGGGCATCGCCGTGAGCATCGCTGCTACCCTGGTGGCACACCAAACCGAGCGGTGCCTTCCTCCGACACATCCGAAGGCAACATTTAGTTCAGACACCCCTTTGCCACGTATCATCGGCAATGAGTTGCGTATTATGTTGACACAATCACCTGCAAAAGCGACTGCCTCCTCATCATTGCTGAAGAACTCGGTAAGTTCGTGGTCCTTGCCGGTGAGATCAACCAGGTCAGGCATGGAGGCAGGGTTACGCAGGCCACGGCAGTCGAAGACAAAGCCTCCGCCGTTATCATAGGTAAGGGTCTTTCCCTTAACATACGAGAAGCTCTCTATGTTAATCCTCAACAGGTTCTGATAATGAGCAAGTATCCTGTATTTTCTCTGGGCCGGAACTGCTGCCGAGGCTTTCTTCAGTTCAGGAAGATCGATCTCAACCTGGTCACCTGTCAGCAGCTCATTCATGAGCTCCACAGCCGGGACGATGCTTTCGGTAAAAGTAGGTTTATTCTCATGAAGACCCCTGTAGCCGAATGCACCGAGTGCCTGCATAAGCCTTACAAGAGTGAAAGCACCGGAATATCTGGCCAGCGATGACCTTGGTTTTCCGGTTGCAGAAGCAAAGAGATCAAGATGACGCTCAATGGTCTTCATGCGTATGTTCTCAGGTATATAAGCCTTTGCATCATATACCAGCGAGGCGATGTCATACTGTGGAGCCCCGAGCCGCCCTCCCTGGTAATCAATATACCATGGCTTGCCCTCCCTGATCATAATGTTTGCTGTCTGGAAATCGCGGAAGAGAAAATATTCCTGCCCGGCCTCAAGCAGGAAGCGGGTAAGAGCCTCAAAGTCGCGTTCCAGCTTCGTCTCGTTGAACGGAGCAGCAATAAGCTTCAGGAACATGTACTTGTAGTAGTTCAGATCCCAGACTATACTCTGCCTGTCAAAACTGCGGTGCGGATAACAGAGTGACAGGTCAAGACCCCTGATGCCCTCAGTCTGTATACGCACAAGGTCAGAGGCAATATTAAGAAAGAGAGCCTCAGTCTCTGCATTGAACCTCTCCTCGTCAGACCGCTGGGCCAGCCAGGTAAAGAGATTGGTGTCACCAAGGTCTTCAAGGAAATAGACTTTTTCCTCCGGATAATAGATGAATATCTCAGGCACAGGGAGACCTTTGGACCTGAAATGATTGGTGAAGCCAACAAAGGCATCGTTCTCTTCCCTTCCCGGGTTGTAAGCGCCTATCACATGCTCTCCCCTGTTCTGCAGCCTGAAGTAGATTCTGTCAGAGCCTGAGCGCGGCAGCCGGGTTATTGTCTCCGGTGCAGCGCCGCTCCATTTCTGAAAGGCGCTCTCAACTGTTGTCCTTGCATCCATGTCAGAACCGGAGAGTTATTTTCTTGCGGTAAAGTATATATCCAAATGCCCAGATAAACACAACCTGCATTACTGCAAACAGCAGGCTGGCAATCTTCTGCTCCTCGAACAGCGGGCTGCATATGTTATTGAATATCCATTTGTACAACGTCAGCTCGCCTATCTTTATGGCCAGCATGGTCTTTGTCCAGATGCCGGCGAGAAGATATGTAAAAAGCGGATTGGTGCCGAAGGTATTGAAGAATCCTGTCCATCCACGGAGTCCCCATATATCTACGATCATAAAAAGCAATGCCAGCAACATCATACCTATTCCGCCGGCATAAAGCACATATGAACTTGTCCACAGCGGCTTGTTTATCGGGAAGACCTCTCCCCACAGCAGACCCGCTCCGGTAAGCAGTGCCCCTGCCAGGGCAAGCCAGCCGACTGTTTTCCATGAGTTGCCGAAGCTGCCGATAATTGTTCCTGCCATAAAACCTAGCAGTACGGTGCCAACAGCGGGTATTGTGCTGAGAAGTCCTTCCGGATCAAAAGGCAACCCGAATCCCTTATAGAGATGGTTCTCACCGATAAGGGCCTTGTCGACGGTAAGTGCAAGGTTGCCTTCAAGGGAATAGGGATCCGTTCCTCCGAAGAAATACATCAGTGCCCAGTAGCCCAGCAGGATGATGGCGGTGGCGATCCATATATAGTTGCGTTTGACAAGCAGGATGGTGATGGCGCCAAGCCCGTAGGCCAGCGCTATCCTCTGTAAGACGCCCAGTATGCGCAGGTTGTTATAGTCGCGATCAATAAAGTAGGGAAAGATGTTAAGGAAGAGTCCCGCAACAAAGATCAGCGCCACCCTTCTCAGTATCCTGAACAGCGACGGGGCAGAAAACTCAAAATTGTATTTCTTCAGTGAATAAAACATTGCCACCCCTGCGATGAAGAGAAAGGAGGGAAAGACAAGGTCTGTCGGCGTGCAACCATGCCACGAGGCATGTCTGAGAGGAGCATAAACGTGACTCCATGTGCCTGGTGTATTAACAATGATCATAAATGCCACCGTCATACCCCTGTATACATCAAGAGACATCAGTCTTCCTGACTGCCCCTTTAAGGAACTTTTTGAACCTGCCATAGTCTGTTTATTAACATGGTAAAAATAGCAATTTGGAACAAATCAGAAAGGAAAAACAATTAAGAAAAGTGCTACTTTTGGTTGGCATCTAAAGCCCTCGTCTTATGAAAAAATCAATTCTTCTGGTATTGCTGGCTACCGCGTTGATCTCTAAACCACTCCAGACCCTCGCTGCCGGGGAGAATCCTCCTCCATGGCTCAGTTATCTCAATGACAGGAGAGTTGACAGCTTACTTAATACACTTTCTGTAAGGCAGATGATTGCGCAGATTGTCTGGGTGCCGGCATGGGCCGGAATCAAAAACGATAACTACTCCGAAGTTGAAGAACTGGTAAAGAAGCATGGAATTGGCGGGGTAATATTCTTTGAGGGAGAACCCGACAGGCAGGTCGACTTCACAAAGCGTATCAGTTCAGTATCGGAGTTACCTCTCATTTTTGTTATGGATGCTGAATGGGGAACAGGCATGAGGCTTAAGGAAGTTGAGGATTTTCCTTATCAGATGACCCTCGGTGCCCTGCAAAACGACTCTCTTATATATCTGATGGGTGCTGCCGTCGCTCAACAGTGCAGGGAAATAGGTATTAATCTGAACCTGGCTCCCGTAGCAGATGTAAATAATAACCCGCTTAATCCGGTAATAAACTACCGCTCATTTGGCGAGGATCCGGAAAAAGTAGCCCGGAAAGCGGTAATGTACATGAAAGGTATGCAGGACAACGGTATCATTGCATGTGCCAAGCATTTTCCGGGTCACGGTGATACTGATATTGATTCGCATACAGGGCTTCCTGTCATAAGAGGCAACCGTCAGAGATTCGACTCCGTTGAACTCATTCCTTTTTACCGTCTTTCCAGAGAGGGTATCGGAGCTATTATGACTGCCCACATAAATGTTCCTGATATTGATCCGACACCTGATCTTCCCTCCACCTTCTCGAAAAAGGTGATAACGGAGATTCTGAAGAATGAGGTGCGATTCCAGGGTCTTGTGCTTACTGACGCCATGAACATGGCCGGGGCAACGATGACCTACCCTGCAGGTATAGCTGAAGCAGAGGCGATCAAAGCCGGCAATGACATAATCGAGTACTCTCCCGATCCCGTTAAGGCAATTGATGAGATTGCATCAAGAATAGAAAAAGGAGAGTTATCGGA
>JAKEGI010000122.1 GCA_022615595.1 Bacteroidales bacterium
AGCAGGACCGCATACACCGTATCCTGGATACCACCGGTGTCGATTTCCGGCTCTATCGGATAGGATACACGGGTATTGAGGAGGAGATATCCAACGGGAAAAAATAGCAGCATGCGAAGAAACAGGACGATAACGCTGAAAGAGGCCCTGGAGGAGCTGATTAAAGAGTACAGACTGGCTCCCAAACTAAAGGAGGCATCTGTAATAAACATCTGGGAGAACGTCACAGGTAGAGCTATTGCCGCCCGTACAAAGAAGATTTATATCCGCGAAGGGGTGTTGCACATCTACCTCTCATCAGCCGTGGTAAAGAACGAACTGATGATGCTTCGTGAGTCACTGATGCAACAGATAAACTCAAAGGCAGGTGAGGATGTGGTAACACAGATTGTTATCCACTGATCATATAACCCTGTATCCGGCTGACCTGATAAGTATCTGGCGATGGTGTCCCTTGACTGTCACAAAATGGTAGCTTATGCCGTCAATACTTACAACAGCATCATTATCATTCAGGCTGACTGTTATCTCTGCATCAGGATCATTATGGCGCAGAGCATTGGCCATCAGAAAGGCCTTTTCTGCCCCATCACCCCTGCTGAAGTTCCATACCTCATCAGGCTGGGCGAGCCGGCCTTCGTCATAAATTGATTTGTTCTTCAGCCTGTTAATGATCTCATAGATCTCCTCAACCTTTTTCCCGGACAGTGGTTCGTGACATACCGGATTTCTCTCCATGGCTGCCTTGACGAACGGCCTCCAGTCAGTGTTCTCCATATCGCGGAAGGCATAGAGTGTAAGTAGTGCTGTCTCTGACCTGTCAGAAAGCTCTCTTACCTTGGTTATAATCTCCTCACGACTGTCGCTGATACGGATATCAGGATAGAGGTCCCTTACAAAATTCTTTTGTGTAGAGGGGAGTCTTGGAGCGGTAATAATGAAGGCTCTGATGTCACTGAACATCTTTCCTACACAGTCAGTCTGCTCCGTCGGGAACCTGGCAATGAACTCTTTTTCCAGCCATGCCAGGTCAGCCTCAGAGTTATGTTTAAAAAAGTGCTCCACCTCATTCAGAAGCAGCTTATCCGGTATCTGGTCAGGAAAGAGCTCCTCGCTGTCAAGTTCGGCAAGAAGCTTTTCACGAGTATCCTCATTCACATTGAATTTTGAAGAATGCTCATATTCAAAAAGTTTCTCAAGCGGCAGGTAGTAATTGCTGCCGCCACGTGTGTAACGGTATTGGAACAGACACTTATACACTGATTTGAACCTGAGGAAGTTGATAAAAACAGTCGGGGTGAGAGGCGAGCGAACAAAAGAATGAAGCTTCTTCTTGAAGTTATTGTAGTCATCCGGGTTGATGGTGGCCAGGTCATATATTGTATGGATATACCCGGTGATATGAGAGACGATCGTTACCTGTTCATTCTCGAGTGCTCTCCGCGCCTTTTCAGAAAGCGAGGTGCCGTTAAACCACATATTCTTGGTCATTATGCGGCGGTTGTTTGTGATCAGCCCTTCCTTCTCGTCAATATAATTTTGTGAATGGAGCGGGGTGGCCATCATATAAATCTTCTCAAGCGGTATTTCACCTACAATGAACATCGCTGCTGCATAAAGAGCAGCCAGGCTAACACACTCGCCGGCACCGGTGCTGAAATGCTGCTTGTGCCTGAAGGCTGTCATCGCTTCAATAGTCTCGGTCTTCCAGTAGGGAATGACTGAGGTGTCATACTTGTCAAGCCCGAAATGCCTCCGGATGTCAATATCGAAGTAGTACTTGTCTCCCTCATAACCGAAAAGGGCATTGGAGTGTTTCAGCACGTTGATGTCAAAGAAATCACTGAACCTTGCTGTCTCCCTCTCCTTTTCTGTCAGGCCCCAGGTCTCCAGGTCCAGGTTAAACACATAATTATCAATTATATACTGTTTGATCCTGTTGGCTTTGCTGACAAAGTTCCTTTTTTTTATATCCTTGAACCAGGGGTCATCACGCCATTTCCAGATCACCGGAGACATGATATCGGCGATGACAAGAGGATAAAAAAGCTCAGGGAAGATAAAAATCTCCATGTCTGAGAGCGTATAGGCAGAAGAATACTTCTCCAGTGTTTTCCTGTCAGAGAAGTCAGGAGGTAATAAGGGGCTCATGAATTTATTTTCAGGAAAACAATAATTCTGTGGTTTTGTTCCGGAAGCAGTGATTAAGTACTAATAGACCTCGAACGATGAGAAAAAGAAATTTGCCTCCTTATGGGCATTCTCTACTGAATCTGATCCATGGACAGCATTCATCTGCGTGTTGACACCGAACTCTGCCCTGATTGTTCCCTTCGTGGCTTTTGTGGGGTCGGTAGGTCCCATCAGCTTCCTGTACTGTTCAACGGCATTTTCATGTTTGAGAACCATCACAACCACGGGGCCTGATGTCATGAACTCGATCAGACCGGGGTAGAAACTGCGTTCACGGTGCACAGCATAAAACTCCTCTGCCTGGTATCTGGTCAGCC
>JAKEGI010000123.1 GCA_022615595.1 Bacteroidales bacterium
TGGTTACGGGTTCGGGTTTACTGCATACATGCTCTACCTGATCTATTTCTCGGATGGGAAATACAAGACGGCACACTATGCCATTTGTACCGGGTTTATGGCGCTCGGGATGATGCTGCCTGGAATGTTTGCCGGGTGGCTGCAGGAACAGCTCGGTTATAACCATTTCTTCCTGTGGGTGATGATCTGCAGCGTCGTTCCGCTGATTGCAGTGGCATTGCTTAAGATAGACCCTGCGTTCGGGAAAAAGACTAACAGATAGTATTGTAAATGATCATATTCCATGAAGCAGGATTTAATTTTTGAAAGCCTCCGTCAGGAGCTGGAAGGTGATCTCTACACCGATCAGACCCAGAGGATCCTATATGCCACTGATGCCTCGGCATACAGGGAGATACCGGCAGCGGTAACAAGACCGGCATCCACCGATGACATCAAAAAGATCATCTCCTTTGCCCGAAGTAATGGCGGTTCCGTGATTCCTCGCGGAGCCGGAACCTCGCTTGCCGGTCAGGTGGTTGGCCCCGGGATAGTGATTGATATATCAAAATATCTTAACAGGATACTGGAGGTCAATGCCGGGGAACGATGGGTAAAGGTTGAGCCCGGCGTTATCCTGGCTGAGCTAAATAAATTCCTTGCCCCGCATAAGCTTCAGTTCGGGCCAGAGACATCAACAGCCAACAGGTGTTGCATGGGCGGGATGCTGGGCAATAACTCATGCGGTGCACATTCACTTATCCATGGCAGCGTCAGGGACCATATACTCGAGGTTAATTCTATCCTCTCCGACGGCTCGGAGGTACACTTTGGAGCGCTGACCACTGAGGAGTTTATGGCTAAGTGCGACGGGGATCCGGGTCTGCTTGAGACCAGCATTTACCGCAATCTTCGGGATATGCTGTCTGATAAACAGAACGCAGAGGAGATACGTAAGGAATACCCGCATCCGGAGTTGAAACGGCGCAACAACGGTTATGCCCTTGATGTACTGCTTGATTCTGACCCGTTTACCGGCAACGGAGAGAAGATAAATGTATGCAAACTGCTGGCAGGCTCTGAAGGGACACTGGCCTTTACCACGGCGATGAAGCTTAACCTCGTGCCTGTTGCCGATCTCACCACCGGGCTGCTGTGCGCACATTTCGCAAGCCTGCAGGATGCCGTGAGGGCCAATATCATCGCATTAAGGCATAAGCCGGCTGCTATAGAACTGATTGATGACTATATTCTTAACTGCACGAAGGACAACATCGAACAGAGCCGTAACCGTTTCTTCGTGAAAGGCGACCCGAAGATCATACTCATAATTGAGATTACCAGACCGACGCTTGCTGAGATTGAAAAGACAGCTGCCGCGATGGAGGAGGATATGGCCGCTGCCGGATACGGGTACCACTTCCCTCTCGTTACTGAACCCGAAGAGATGGCAAGAGTATGGGAGCTTCGCAAGGCCGGACTCGGCGTATTGCTTAACATCCCGGGGACAAAGAAGAGCGTACAGGTTATCGAGGATACAGCTGTGTTGCCGCAACTCTTTCCCGATTATATTGAAGAGGCCGGCAATGTGCTTAAAAAACATGGGCTCAGCTGCGCCTATTATGCTCATATCGCAACGGGGGAGCTACACCTCAGCCCGCTGCTTGACCTGAAAGATCCTGATGACATCCGCATATTTCATAACCTCGCAAGGGATATTGCCGGCCTGGTTAAGAAATACCGTGGCTCGCTCAGCGGTGAACACGGTGACGGCAGACTTAGGGGTGAATTCATTCCGCTGATGCTGGGTGACCATAACTACAAGCTCCTCAAGGAGTTGAAAAAGACATGGGATCCGTTTAATATTTTTAATCCCGGTAAAATCACTGACACACCGCCAATCACTGAGAATCTTCGCTATCCTGCGGGGCAAAGTATTAAACCAGAGGGAACAACCTTTCACTTCCCCGAGCGCGAGGGGCTTCTGTATGCGGTGGAGAAATGCAGCGGGTCAGGTGACTGCCGCAAAAGTGCCATGATGGGCGGCACAATGTGCCCTACCTTTATGGCAACAGGCGACGAGGACAAATCAACAAGGGCAAGAGCCAACATACTCAGGGAGTTTCTGACACGCTCAGAGAGGAAAAACCGTTTTGACCACGAGGAGATATACCGTGTGATGGACCTCTGCCTCTCCTGCAAGGCATGCAAGTCAGAGTGTCCGTCGAATGTTGACGTGGCTAAGTTCAAGGCAGAGTTCCTTCAGCACTATTATGACAGTCACCACATCCCCATGCGCACTCTTCTCATTGCATGGCTGCCCCGTCTCTATGGCCCCGGTATGATGATGCGCCGGCTGACAAACTTTTTTACCGGGACCACACTGTTCAAAAAGCTGATCGGGTTTGAAGAAAAGCGCTCAATACCTGCACTCTCGCCGGTGACGCTGAGAGGGTGGGCCAGGGCAAGGAGCAAGGGGCAAGGAGCAAGGGGCAAGGGTAGTGTGTGCCTGTTTGCTGATGAGTTCACCAACTACAATGAGAGTGACATCGGCATCAAGGCTGTCATGCTGCTGGAGCAGCTTGGATATGACGTGATCATACCGCGTCACAGGGAGAGCGGACGGACGTTCCTGTCGAAGGGGCTGCTGCGAAGGGCAAAAAAAGTGGCCATTGAAAACATCATGATGCTGAGCGGTTATGTCAGCGATGACAGGCCGCTGGTAGGCATCGAGCCGTCAGCACTGCTCTCATTCAGGGATGAGTACCCTGAAATGGCCGGAGAGCAGTTTTCCGAAGATGCAGCGTCAATAGCACGTAACGCACTGCTCTTTGAGGAATTTATATGCAGGGAGATCGACAGGGGTAACATCACCCCGGACCAGTTCACTGACCGGCATGCCAACATTCTGCTCCATGGGCACTGTCAGCAGAAGGCAATCGCTTCTACCGCTCCCACACGACGGATGCTGTCATTACCTGCCAATTATCATGTGACAGAGATAGATGACGGATGCTGCGGCATGGCAGGCGCTTTCGGTTATGAGAAGGAGCACTATGACCTCAGCATGAGGATCGGCGAGATGATACTTTTCCCGGCGGTCCGAAAGGCAGGGGCAGACACACTGATAACGGCACCCGGCACTTCATGCAGGCATCATATTGCCGACGGTACCGGGAGAAAGGCGCTTCACCCGGTTGAAGTGTTGTATGATGCACTTAAGTAAGAGTAACTGATTAATAAAGAGAGACATGGCAACCATTGGATTATCAACTGTCGAACATTCATTTGCTGAGCGTTCTGGACGAACTGCCACCACCACGAAGATACCGTATGTTGTGGTCCGTAACTTTCCGAACCTCGGACTGTTAACCTCACTCAGGTTCCTCGAGTGGGTGGCAGAGAATCCTGAAGGGGTGATAAGTCTTCCTACAGGAAAGACTCCGGAATATTTTATAAAGTGGACTCACTATCTTCTTAACAACTGGGATAATGCGGCTGCACGAAGGATCCGTGAGGAGAATGGACTTATCCTCCTTAAAAAACCTGCACTCAGCAATCTTCGGTTTGTTCAGATCGATGAGTTCTATCCGATCAATCCGAGACAACATAACAGCTTTTTTGATTATGTAAGCAAATATTATATCAGCGATTTCGGCCTTGATCCGACAGGTGTTTTATTGATCAACTCCGATGAGATAAAACTTGCGGAAGGCAGGCACTATTCCGAGGTCTTCCCCGAAAAACGCATTGATCTTACCCTCAGGAACAGGGAGGCAATGACACCTCTTGAGAAGCTGCAGCAATCTTCGATATTCCGTATTGACAACTGGTGCACAGATTATGAAAAACGCATCCGCGAACTTGGAGGCATAGGTTTCTTCCTCGGGGGCATCGGCCCTGACGGACA
>JAKEGI010000124.1 GCA_022615595.1 Bacteroidales bacterium
ATTGCCTGAGAGAACGGGATGAGTGGCAACAGCCCTCACGCTGAGCGCTCCGCGGTCTTTCATGACTGTGGCAGCGAAGGTAAGCGTTCCGGCAGTGTCAACGAGATCATCAATGATGACGACATGCCTTCCCTCAACCTCACCAATGATAGATATCTCCTCAACAACATTAGGCTTTTTACGGAGCTTGTAACAAAGCACCATTTCGCTCTGTAGATGGCGCGCGTAAGCATTGGCTCTCTTTGACCCACCCATGTCAGGAGCCGACACCGTCAGGTTAGGGAGATTCAGATTCCTTATATAGGGAGCAAACAAAGCTGACCCGAAGAGGTGATCAACGGGCACGTCAAAGAATCCCTGTATCTGATCTGCATGGAGATCCATTGTTATGATACGGTCAACACCGGCTTTCGTCAACATGTCAGCAGTGAGCTTCGCACCAAGTGAGACCCGCGGCCTGTCTTTGCGATCCTGACGTGCGAAGCCGTAGTAGGGTATGACAGCATTTACCTTGTAGGCAGAAGCTCTCTTGGCGGCATCGATCATCAGCAGCAGTTCCATCAGGTTCTCAGCCGGCGGATTGGTTGACTGAACAATGAAGACATGACATCCTCTGACTGACTCATCAAAGCATGGCTGGAATTCGCCATCACTGAAGTTTGTCAGTGAGCTCTTGCCGAGCTCGATATCAAGATGTTTTACTATTTTCTCTGCAATGTTTAATGACGAAGTGCATGAAAAGATCTTGTAGGGAGCTCTGCTGATCATTTTAAAGGTTGTTAGGAGGGTTTGAAATATGGTTGCTGCAAAAATAACATTATATGGCTAAATCATTTTTCTCCCGGGAAAAATATCATGGTTTCACTGATATAATCCAGTATTTCATCCCTGCCCGATCCCTTGATAGCCGAAGTGATGAACGTGGGAGGAAGCGCCTCCCAGCGCTGAAGCATGGTCCGGTTATGAAGGTCTATGTTACGGTCACGCTCAAGTGCGGAGATCTTGTCTGACTTGGTGAAGACCCTTGCAAAGGGCACATTTCCGAGTGCCAGCTTCTCCATGAAGGCGAGATCAGCAGGCATGGGTTCATGACGGGCATCAATCAGCACAAAAAGCGATATGAGGTTTTCACGCAGGGTAATGTATGATGTAAAAAGCCTGTTCCATTGCTCTTTCATTCTATGTGAGACACGGGCATATCCGTAACCGGGAAGGTCTACAAGGTACCAGTTCTCATTTATGAGGAAGTGGTTAATGGTCTGTGTCTTCCCCGGGCTCCCGGAAATCTTTGCCAGCCCCTTCCTGTTCACGATCATATTCAGGAGAGAAGACTTCCCGACATTTGACCTGCCAATGAAAGCATACTCCGGGATGGAGGGTGGCGGGCACTGGCTTATTTTTGAGCTGCTGGTGACAAAAGAAGCTGACCTGATTATCATTCTTCACCCGTTTTTGTTACTGTGTGCCTGATGCCCGGTACAAGTCTGTCTGCCATGGCTATATCAGTTCAGGTCTTTATATGGCAGGGGTATTGCAAGGCGATAGTAGAGCCTGTTGCCGTAGGTTGTAAGGTAGGCAGCGATAACGACAACAGAGTCAGCGTTATGACCCTCGGTTTTTTTCAGGTCAAGGTAACCGGTGGTGGCTGTCTGAAGGAGAGGCTGGCAGACTGACAGATCTACCAGTCCGCCTGTAAAGTCACCCCTGTAGTAATTTACATTTTCTGATTTGTCAGTCATCTCAATGAAAAGTTTGTAAATACCTTTCTCCCGGTATTCATCAACTGCCCTGAAAGTTACTCCCGGGTAATCTGTCACCCTGCTTCCGCTCATTGTGTACTCTTCCAGGCCCGGATGGCGTTTGCCGTCAACATAATCAAGTTTGGCCTTGACACGTCCGCTTTTGTAATACTGAATCTGCGAACCGTTGATAGTGTCATTTAGATAAGGCGTGATCCTGAACAGCTTTCTGTCGGGGTAGAACCATTTTGCTTCGCCGTTCTTTTTGCCCTCACTGTACATTATCTCCTGCTCTGTCACTCCGCCCTGATAAAAAGTGCGTGTCAGCCCTGACCTTATTCCGTTTTCGAAAGTCACCTCCCTGACCTTTACGTCACCTTTAAAGTAGCTCTTGGTCCCTGTATATCCTGTGTCAGGCTCATGTCTTGACCCTGCTTTACGGCTCCTGCCTTCACCGGTGCCTCCGCCGCATGAGATGGCGAACAAGAGAGTTAATGTCATTAGAATAGTTGTCAGTTGTTTCATCTCAGTTGTCATTTTTTGGTATGAATACTTCAAGAAGGGTTGCCTTGCCCTGCGGTATTATCGCCACACTGTCAGCGGATGCCGGAATCAGGATCGTCTCGCCCGCTTTCAGCTCTTCACGATGGTCAAGACAATCAATCACCACCATGCTCTCTGTGCATATATATATAATAAATGAGTCTGTAAGGCTGTAATCCTTTATCACGGGTCTGTCAACCTGTAACAGACTGGTATGGAAGTAACGGCATGAGGCAAGCTCCACCGTCCTGTTCACCTCCGGATCTGCCCTCAGCAGGCCCGTAAAGTCAAAGTCGAAATTTATGGCATCAAGAGCAAGTACGGTATGCATCTCCCTGGGCTTGCCCGAGGCATCGACACGGTCCCAGTCATAGATCCGGTAAGTGACATCAGATGTCTGCTGTATCTCGGTAAGGAGAACGCCTGCCCCGATAGCATGAACCATTCCCGCCGGAATAAAGAAAGAATCTCCCGGCCTTACCGGTGTGGCATTAATGATGCTTTCGAGCTGTTTGCTCTCTAAGAAGTGAAGGTATTCCTCCTTTTTGATCTTCCTCCTGAAACCGGTATAGATAATAGCGCTAGGTTCATTATCAATAATATACCACATCTCCGTCTTTCCCCAGGCGTGATGGCGTTCTGTCGCCAGTTTATCATCGGGGTGAACCTGAATAGAAAGGGTTGCCCGGGCATCTATGAATTTTATCAGCAGAGGGAATTCCGTTCCGAATTTCTCGTAGACAGCGTCGCCGACGAGATCGCCCATATATATTTCAATTATCTCCTCGAGGCTGTTACCCTTAAGAAATCCATTGGCGACCACAGAGCTTTCACCGTTCATGCCGTTAATCTCCCAGCTTTCACCGACAGCTGTTTCCGGCCTGCTATCTTTGCCGAAACGGTCACGCAGGGCGCTGCCACCCCACAGGGTCTCCTTGAGCACAGGTCTGAACTTAATCGGGTAAAGTGAATTCATCATCAGTCAATATAATCTGCAACAATTTTTGTTTTTCTTATCACCGAGGCTTCTGCCACAGCCTTGCGGTGTTCTTCACTGGCTATATAGCGGTTCAGGTCTTCCAGCGACCTGAATGTTGAGTTGATCACAAAATCACCGGCATATTCCGCTTCAAGGATGTTTATCGCGGTCTTGTACTCAATGATGAAATCAAGCATTTTTCCCAGGGGGCTGAAGATCTCATTCAGTCTTTTTAACGAACTCTTTTTTTCCCCGGAGGTATATGGCTGAGTGAGCTTAAAGATCACGATATGCTTTATCATGCAGATAATTTGCTACTTTTGATACAAAAATAATCATTTTATGCTTATTGTCGGGATTGCCGGAGGGACTGGCTCCGGAAAGACAACCGTTGTACGCAGGCTTATCGAGATGCTCCCTCCCGGAGAGGTTGTCATATTGCCACAGGACGCCTACTACAAGGATAACAGCCATATAACCATTGAAGAAAGGCAGAAGATAAATTTTGACCATCCTGACGCAGTGGAGTTCACCCTTCTGATGTCTCACCTGGCTGAGATGAGAGCCGGCCGTCCTATTGAGATGCCAATCTATTCATACCTTACATGTCTCAGGTCAAGGGAGACTATTCCGGTACAGCCTGCCGAGGTTGTTGTTGTGGAAGGGATACTGGTCCTTGTTGATCCGGGTCTTCGCTCGATGCTTGACATAAAGGTCTTTGTCGATGCTGATGCTGATGACAGGCTGGGGAGAGTCATACAGCGCGACATCGTTGAGCGCGGTCGTTCTGTCCTGCAGGTGCTTGCCCGTTACAATGAGACCGTAAAGCCATCACACCTGCAATTCATTGAGCCGTCGAAGAGGTATGCCGATATCATTATTCCCGGAGGAGCGGAGAACAGAGTGGGGATAGAGGTCCTGAAGACAATAATAGAGAAACACCTCAGGTGACCCTGCCTACGATCGCCTGAGCTCCCTCAGGTACATCTGAATTGTATTTTCAAGACCGTAATAGAGTGCATCCGAGATGAGGGCATGTCCTATTGACACCTCGAGAAGCCATGGGATATTTTTATGCAGCCACGCAAGATTCTGAAGATCAAGATCATGTCCCGCATTTATCCCGAGACCCAGTTGACGTGCCGCCTCAGCCGCCCGCAGAAATGGCTCCAGGGCGGCATCCCTGTCATGGTTGTACATTGCAGCGTACGGCTCGGTATATAACTCAATGCGGTCTGTGCCCGTCCGGGCCGCATACTCGATCATTTCGATGTCAGTGCCTGTAAAGATGGAGGTGCGTATCCCCTTTTCCCTGAAACCTGCAATAACATCAGTCAGGAATGAAAGATTACCTTTGGTATCCCACCCTGCATTAGATGTTATTGCATCATGAGAGTCCGGCACCAGTGTAACCTGGTCAGGAAGGACATCATAGACAAGAGCAATGAATCCCTTTTCCGGGTTGCCCTCGATATTGAATTCTGTGGTAACAATATCCTTAATATCGTAAACATCGCTGTACCTGATATGCCGTTCATCAGGTCTCGGATGAACCGTAATGCCTTCTGCACCAAAACCCTGGCACTTTATTGCAGCAAGCCTGACATCAGGCACATTTCCGCCGCGGGCATTCCGCAGGGTGGCAATCTTGTTGATGTTCACACTTAATCTTGTCATAATTGCGTCAGCTGATAATATCGGCAAAGTTATAACGATCTCCAGTTTTTTTGTACTTTTAGTCATTAAATGAGAGAGTGAATGCTTGCCAGAGACATGATATCCGACGTGTTGCCGTCACTTAAAACTTCTGATACGGCGCAGATTGCCCTCAACTGGATGGAGATATTCCGTGTGTCACATCTGCCAATTGTCAATGAGAGTGATTATCTCGGACTGATCTCAGACAGCGACATTTATGACCTTAACCAGCCTGATGAACCCATCGGGAACCATGAGTTATCGCTGCCAAGACCCTTCGTCACTGTAAACCGGCATATCTATGATGTAATTGCACTGGCGGCAAGACACAAACTTACCGTTGTGCCTGTGCTTGACGAGGATAATCATTACAGGGGTGTCATAACCTACAATGAGATTATCAGCAATATAGCCGCCTTCTCATCCATTGATCAGCCGGGCGGAATGATTGTGCTGCATGTTCTCTCACAGGATTACTCCATGAGCCGTATCTCACAGATAGTCGAAAGCAATGATGCCAGGATAATCAGCATGCACATCACATCAAAACCTGAATCGACAAGTCTGGAGATAACCCTGAAGGTGAATACCACCGATCTGGCATCAATAATCAGGACTTTTGAGAGGTATTCGTATGAGGTCACGACCTGGGTGACAGAGAATGATGAACTTGACCGCTTCTATACCGACAGGTACAATCTTCTGATGAAATATCTGAATATCTAACGTGGGAATGTAATGACCAGGAAAATTGCGCTTTTCAGCAAGGGAATAACAGAGAAGACCGTTGCCGGTCTGCATAGCCTGGTTGATGCCCTCCATTCACGCGGTGCTGAAATATATCTGAACGTCATGGGAACGGGCGCTGACAGGTTCATTAATGACTCCAGGGTGCGACTCTTTGAATCGGCAGACGATCTTCCGGAAGATATGTACCTGGTTATCAGCGTCGGTGGTGACGGCACTTTTCTTGAGACGGCGATGAGAGTGCGGGGTCTCAATATCCCTGTTGCCGGGATAAATACCGGGAGGCTGGGATTCCTGGCGAACATACCTGACGACAATATCGGGAAGGCAATGGAGATGCTCTGTTCAGGAGCCTATGAAGTGATAAGCAGGTCAATGCTCGAGATAGTGTCTCCCGGGGGTCTTTTCGGGGATAAAGGTTCACTGGCCCTTAATGAGGTCACCGTGCAGAAAAGTGATCAGAGGATGATAGCCATAACGGTGTCTGTCAACGGCATTTACCTTAATACATATCAGGCTGACGGACTTATCATCTCAACCTCCACGGGGTCAACGGCCTATAACCTGAGCGTTGGCGGGCCCATCCTTTCTCCCTCAGATGAGAGTTTTATAATCGCACCTATGTCACCCCACAACCTGACAGTGAGACCCATCATAATAACGGGCAACAGCACGATTATGATGGAGACGGGAGGCAGAAGCACTGAATGCATGATAACATGCGACTCCAGGGCTGTTCACCTGCCGCTGGGAGTGAAGATAGAGGTGAGGCAGGCACCCATGAAACTCAAAACCGTAACACCCCTGGGAAACGATTTTTTCAGCACCCTCAGAAACAAGCTGATGTGGGGCGCTGACCTCCGTAACTGACAATAATTAAGGAATATTTAAGTTTTAAAATATATTACATTACTTATATTTGTAGCCTGAACTTTTAGACGACCATTAATGAAGCGGCTAATTATCATAAGTATGGTGGTGCTCTTTTGTGCCCCGTATTCTTCAGCTCAGCTCTGGAAGATGAAGAGGTATGAAGCCGTGGCATCGCTTGGTACGTCACAGTTTTACGGCGATGTCGGGGGATATTCCAACGGGGAGAATGCATGGGGACTGAAAGACTTCACCTTTAAACAGACACGTTTTAACGTGAGCGGCTCATTCAGGTATTTCATCCTTGATGAGGTATCTGCCAGGCTCTCACTGTCATATGTGATGCTTCATGCCACCGATGAGAGGGGTGATAACCAGGACAGGGGTTACGAGGCAGTAACCTCACTGTTTGAACCTTCCCTTATCGGTGAATATTATTTCATCAGGAACCGTGAGAGAAACAGCTTCCTCTTCCAGGTCAGGAGGGCAGTCTCAAGAAACAGGGTAAAGGACTTTTTCCGGAGTATTGACGTTTATGCACTTGCAGGTGTCGGTGGATCGGCATACAAGGTGAACCCCAATGACGCTCTTGAAGAGCGTGATATGCAGACAAGCGGATTCACCGCCGTGATACCGTTCGGACTGGGAGCCAAACTGACCGTTGACCCTAACATTCTTATCGGGGTTGAATTTAATAGCCGCTATGCATTCACTGATTATCTTGACGGATACACCTCAGACTGGTCAACCAGGAATGATATCTACCATACTTTTAGTGTTACCTTAAATTACAGGATCAGAACAGCAAGGAACGGATGGCCCTCCTTCAGGTGATGTTCAAATGACCCGATGCATGAGAAAGTTATTCCTACTTATATTAATAACCTGTGCAGCTGCACCTGCTTTCACGCAGCGCAGTGCTGATTACGGATTTTCTGCAGGTATGACAACCTATGTCGGGGATATCAACGAATCAAACCTGTTTTACAACCCCGGCCCGGCTTTCCAGCTCTTCTACAGGTATAATTTCAACCCCAGGCAGTCGGTCAGGGCTAACATACTCGGAGGCAACATCAAAGCTGACGGCGCTGACTTTGATAACCTGCTGGAACCAGCTGCGAGCACCTCTTTCTCAGGTATCGTCGGTGAGTTCGGAGTAACCTATGAGTACAACTTCTTTCCATATTCCACAATGAGGAGCAGGCGTATCGATTATACGCCGTACATCGCTGCAGGAGCCGCACTGTCGGTGGCTAATACAAATGACTTCCACATGTTCCCTTCCATACCATTCTCTGCCGGATTCAAGATTAATGTAGCTAACCATCTGGGTCTTGAATTCGAATATGGTTTTCGTAAGACTTTTTATGATAACTTTGACGGCCTGACTGACAACGTTGATCCCGACGATCAGACATGGATGCATAACAATGACTGGTACACCTTTATGGGGGTCTCGATCACCTGGAAGATGTACAACAAACTAGTTGGCTGTCCTGCATTTGCAGACTTTGCAGAGGATCAAAAAAGAAAGAGATAGAGTTGACCTTCAGAGATCAGATAAATACGAACAGGCTGCCACGGCATGTGGCTGTCATCATGGATGGCAATGGCCGCTGGGCGCGCCGCAGGGGACAGGAGCGTGTCTTCGGACATCACCAGGGTGCCAGGGCGGTAAGGAAGGTGATCGAAGCAGCCACCGAACTGGGTATTGAATACCTGACCCTTTATGCTTTCTCAACCGAAAACTGGAACAGGCCTGATGACGAGATCTCTGCTCTCATGGACCTGATGGTTGACTCGCTCAATAATGAGACCGAGACGCTGCTGAAAAACAAGATATCAACAAAAGTGATCGGCGATATAAACCGCCTGTCAGATAATGTAAGGACAAAGCTGCTCGAGACGATTGAGGTTACTGCCGGCGGAACCAGGATGAAGCTGGTGGTGGCCCTGAGCTACTCCTCAAGATGGGAAATAACTACTGCCTGCAGGCGGATAGCATCAGCAGTGCAGAAAGGACATCTGAGAGCAGACCAGATAACGGAAGAGACATTGAATGCCAACCTTGAGACATCAGGAATCCCTGACCCTGAACTGATGATACGTACCAGCGGAGAGAAACGCATCAGCAATTTCCTCTTATGGCAAATGGCATACACAGAACTATACTTTACAGAAAGACTTTGGCCCGATTTTGGC
>JAKEGI010000125.1 GCA_022615595.1 Bacteroidales bacterium
ACATCAGCTTGAAGGTTGAACCTGGTTCGGTGCTCTCCCCGACAGCATAGTTGTAAGTCTCATGATAAGCTCCGTCTGAAGCCTTTTCAAGATTAGCTATAGCCTTTATATCGCCCGTCTTCACCTCCATCACGACCACGCATCCGTGGTGTGCTCCGTGTTTTGAAAGCTGCCTGTAAAGAGCATTCTCTGCAACATCCTGCAGGTCAAGGTCTATCGTGGTCACGATGTCATGACCGTGCCTTGCACGAATGTTCTCGAGGTTATCGACATCGATCCACGCGCCACCCGTAAGACGCTGCTGCACCTTGAGTCCGTCTTTTCCTGCCAGATAGTCGTTGAACGACCCTTCGAGACCAACGATGTTCACGGTGCTGTCTTCGGTGATATAGCCTATGGTTCTCCGTGCCAGCAGACCGTTGGGCATGATGCGCATGTTTTCTGGCTGGTAGACAAAGCCACCCCTGAACTTGCCGTGCCTGAAGATGGGCAGTTCCTTCAGGTGCTTGAGTGTCTCATAGCTTACATGCCTCTTGATCATGAAGTATCTGTCGCCCCGTTTGCGGGCACGTATGAGTTCATTTCTCCACCCTTCGGGGGAGTGTACCCCCACAAACCGCGATAAACCTCTGCTCAGGCCGCTGATGCCGTTTGCCCATGTTGTGTCAGCCATGCCCGAACTGCGGGTGTCCATATAAACCGTGTAATAGGGTATGGAGCTGGCAAGAATACGGCCGTCATCTGAGAGGATGTCTCCCCGGCTTGCTTTGGCCACCTCCCTGCGGAAGACGATCTTGTCAGCCATTGCTGCCCACTTCTCAGACTGAACGAACTGAAGGATGATGATGCGTATGAAGACAGCCAGGGCCATTGCCACAACAATACCGTAGATTATCCCGGTACGGGCAAGAATCTGATCCTTTGGCTTCATCGTCTTACTCATTGACCACTATCCTGTATGGCGGTGTCCGCAGCTCCTCGAGCCCCAGTCCGCGTTGCTTAACCAAATCATAAACCTCGCTCTGACGACTAACGCTGCCCAGCTCAGCCGACACTGACAGCGCCTCAGCACGCATATCTCTCACCTCCTGTTCCAGCCTGATTATCTCACGCTCAACACGCTCAGCCTGGAACCTGTTTGTGATGAAAATGAGTGCCAGCACGACAAGCAGCGAGACATACCTCATGTTATTGAGTATAAGCCTCTCGGAGATGAACGTCCCGCTGATAAGCCCTTTGAGCAGGTTACCGGTGCCTTTTTTTTGCATCGCCTTCTGTTCTGCCATCGCCTTCATATCTTCTCAGCTATCCTCAGCCTGGCACTGCGTGCCCTGCTGTTTGCTTCTGTCTCCTCATCAGTTGGTACTATTACCTTGCGGTTCAGTACCCTGAACGGGACAATCAGGTTCCCGTAAAAATCCTTTTCTGTCTTGCCGTCGAAGTTGCCGGTATGCATGAAGTTCTTAACAAGCCTGTCTTCAAGCGAGTGGTACGTAATCACAACCAGTCGGCCTCCGGGCTTCAACATTTGCAGAGCCTGCTCGAGCATCTCGGTCAGGGCATCCATCTCGCTGTTCACCTCGATGCGCAACGACTGAAAGAGCCTCGCATAGAACTTGTTCATCTCCCTGGCCGGGACCAGCCCCTTGAGCGCTGTCGTAAGATCGCTGACCGTCATTACCGGATCTGTCGAACGGGCCCTCACAATGGCTGCTGCAAGCTTCCGTGAGTTCGTCAGCTCGCCGTAACGGTAGAATACTGATGCCAGCTCCTCCTCACTGTATGTTCTCAGTATATCGGCAGCCTTCAGCGGCGCCTGACGGTTCATGCGCATGTCAAGCACGGCATCACTGCGGAACGAGAATCCTCTCTCCTGCTCGTCGAACTGGTGGAATGAAACCCCCAGGTCAGCAATTAGGCCATCGATGGATGTATAACCAAGATAACGCAGATTGTTCTTCAGGTACCTGAAATTCTGGTTAAGGAATGTCAGCCTGTCGTCACGGTGAATGTTGACTGCTGAATCAATATCCTGGTCGAAAGCAATGAGCTTGCCGGTTGTGAGCTTGTCAAGTATCGCCTTAGCATGGCCCCCGCCACCAAAAGTAACATCGACATAGATCCCGTCGGGCCTGAGGTTAAGCCCTGCTATGCTCTCACCGAGCAGAGCGGGGAGGTGATAGACCGTCATCAGGTGGTTCCGGATTCGGGAGATCCAAGCAGCTTCTCTGCCAGGTTGGCAAAGTCGTCAGATGGCATGTCAATGTGAGTGTATACCTCTTCCGCCCACATCTCTATTCGCCCGTCCTGCCCTGCAAGGACAACATCCTTTCCGATAGCCGCAAGCTCAAGAAGACGCTTCGGGATGAGAAGCCTGTTACTGCTGTCGAGTGCCACCTCGGCTGTGCCCTTGAAAAAATTGCGGAGAAAGATGTTGTGCTCCCTGTTGTATGGGTTGATCCTGCTGCGAATCTTGTCAAGCTGTCTGTTCCAGTCGTCGATTGAGTAGAGAACAAGGCATCTCTCGAAGATATCTTTTCTGACCACGAAGCGATCCTCAGCTGCCGGAGGCATCTGCTTCTTGAATGCTGAAGGAAGGATGACCCTTCCCTTTGCATCAAGCTTGCATGTATAATCGCCGATAAATGTGGCCATCACAGTTGTTGTTTCAAGAGGCTAAAGTAAAAAATTATTTCCCACTTTACTCCACTTCACTCCATTTTTCTTCACTTTTGTTGAAAACTTTCATATTCATAAATGGATGTCGTTGGTAATAAGTTATATAGAGAAGAAGTTAAACACAGAGTTACACTGAGTTATAACAGAGTAACACTGTTTCGATTCCGGAACTAAAAACTGTGAAACTCATTCCTCAACTCTGTGTCACTCTGTGTTAAAAAAAAATCCCAAGCAACATCATCTTCATTATTTTCAGTTCTCATATTTCCTTTTTTACTAACTTTATTATGTCTCGTTAAATCATTTATTATGGAATATCTTTTTCAGGAACTAACCGGAAGAGTTATCAGTTGTGCTTACAAAGTGCATAGCACACTGGGACCAGGATTACTGGAGTCAGCATATGAAGAGAGCCTTGCCTTCGAGATGAGTGAGGAAGGTGTAAAGTTTGAAAGACAGAAGCCTATGCCACTGATCTATAAAGATGTTAAGCTTGACATCGGTTATAGAATTGATATCCTGGCAGAGAGCAAGGTAGTGATTGAGATTAAGTCAGTGGAGATCTTAAGCCCCTTGCATATGGCTCAGATAATGACCTATCTGAAGCTTTCTGGTTGCCGGATTGGGCTGCTCATAAATTTCAATACAGCTTCATTGAAAGATGGGATTAAAAGAATCATTCTTTAGGAGTAACAATTCTTCATTTCCGG
>JAKEGI010000126.1 GCA_022615595.1 Bacteroidales bacterium
AAGATCAATGCATCAGAGCTGGCGGTCATAACAGGAGGAACCTTGTCAGGTGATCATTCCGTTGCTGTGGCGGGCATTTTAACCGACAGTCGTTCATCGGGCTCCGGTCATGATCTCCTTTTCGTCGCACTGCGTGGCCCTAATCACGACGGGCACCGTTTTATAGAACAGCTTTACGGCAGGGGGGTGCGTCTCTTTCTTATTGACACTCTCCCTCAGAACCATGAGATCATGACCGGCGCCGCCTTCGTGAAGGTGGATGACACCCTTGAGGCACTGCATCTCCTTGCCGCCAGAAAAAGAGATGACTTCAGGGGAAAGATCATTGCTGTTACAGGAAGCGCCGGAAAAACTATTGTCAAGGAGTGGCTGGCAGAGACAATTGGGACTGTAAAGAGTGTCATCCGAAGCCCGCGCAGCTATAACTCCCAGTTGGGGGTTGCGCTTTCGCTGCTGAACCTTGATGACAGATATGATGTCGCGGTTATAGAGGCCGGCATCTCGAGACCCGGTGAGATGAAGAGACTGGCACGGATTATCAGGCCCGATACTGTCATCATTACAAATGCAGGCGATGCCCACGGTGAGAATTTCAGCGGCAGGGAAGAGATAGCCGCTGAAAAACTCTTGCTCGCAGCCGGTGCCGGATTGATCGTCTACTGTGCTGACGACAGGATCATAAAGGGTGAGGTTGGAAAAAAATACAGCCATCTGCCGGCGTTTACATGGTCTCTTTCAGGGTCAGAGGCTTCACTGAGTGTCAGTGTCTGTGAACAGTCAGGTGAAGGACAGGTACTGCAGTGCACCACTGCCCGGTCGTCATTCAGTGCTGTTGTCCCCTTTGCTGACAGGGCATCTGCTGAGAATGCCATAAGTGTAATTTCGTGCTGCATCGCCGAAGGTATTCCTGAGGATATCATAATAAAATCAGTGGAAAGTCTCCCGGCTGTTGCCATGCGCATGGAGGTAAAAAAAGGGATAAACGGATGCACCCTGATTGAGGACTATTACAACTCTGACCCCGGATCACTGGTTATGGCACTTGATTTTCTCCGCACCCATGCCAGGGGCAAAACAGCACTGATACTCTCTGACTTCAGGCAGATAGGTGGCGATGAGAGTAGGCTCTATGAAGGGGTGTCGGAAGCAGTAAGGCGAACAGGTATCGACAGGTTCATAGGGGTGGGAGAGGCCCTCTGCCGCCAGCGTCATCTGTTCCCGGAAGGATCGTCATTCTATGGTTCAACGGCTGATTTTGCCGAGGCATTCCGCAGCTTTGCATTCCGTGATGAGACCCTGCTTATAAAGGGTGCCAGGGCTTTCGGCTTTGAGCGCATCAGCAGCCTGCTCGTTCAGCAACTCCACCAGACACGGCTCGAGATCAACATGAATGCCGTGGTGCATAACCTGAATGAGTTCAGGCACCTCCTTAAACCCGGCACAGGCATCATGGCTATGGTCAAGGCTTTTGCATACGGATCAGGATCGGCAGAGATAGCATCACTGCTTGAATATCACCGTGTGACCTGTTTTGCCGTGGCATACGCTGATGAGGGAGTGGCACTCAGGGAGGCAGGCATCACGGCACCTGTCATGGTGATGAATCCTGATGAGAGTGCAATGGAGATGATAATCCGCCATAACCTGGAGCCGGAGATCTACAGTATGGAGTCTTATGAGAGTTTTCTGAGAAGCGCAAAGAGATACGGTCTCATAAACTACCCGGTGCATCTCAAAATGGATACAGGCATGCACAGGCTTGGCTTCAGTGCAGAGGAGATAAACCGGTTGGCTGAGATGCTGCCTTCAGAGCAGCATGTACGGATCATATCACTCTTTTCACATCTTTCAGCGAGTGAGAATCCACTTTATGACGACTTTACTCACCGGCAGGCATCGCTGCTTACTGAGGCGGCAAAAAGACTGGGGGAGTCACTTGGCTACAGGATCAGGCTTCATCTTCTCAATTCGGCGGGCATCAGCCGGTTCCCTGATTACCAGTTTGATATGGTACGCATTGGGATAGGGCTTTATGGCATAGGTGATTACCGGGGAGTGACACTGAGACATACCACAAGGTTTCTTACGGCTGTTTCACAGGTACGGGCTGTTCCGGCAGGCGAGCCGGTAAGCTATGGATGTAACGGTGCCGCAGACAGCGACCGGGAGATTGCAGTTATACCGGTAGGATATGCAGACGGTCTGCGGAGGGAACTGGGTAACGGCAGGGGGTCGCTCTTCATCAGGGGCAGAAGGGTGCCAATTGCAGGAAGCATATGTATGGACATGTGCATGGTTGATGTCACAGGAATGGATGTCAGGACAGGCGATGAGGCTGAGATTTTCGGAAACAATATACCAGTGGAGGAGATAGCGCAGAAGTGCAATACAATTCCCTACGAGATTCTGACTTCCATCCCGGTAAGGGTAAAGAGGGTATATGTGAATGAATGATCAGCCCATGTGGCTTATCTTCTCAAGCTTTCCGGGATCAACGATCCTGATCTTCTTTCCCTCAAGTTCAATTACAGATTCGGTTGCAAAGACAGAAAGAGTCCGGATAGCATTTGAGGTGGTCATGTTTGAGAGGCTTGCGAGATCTTCCCTTGAGACGTATGCCCTTATGGTCTTCCCGTCATTTTCAAACCCGTAGGTATCACGCAGAACGATTAGCGACTCAGCCAGTCTTCCGCGGATATGTTTCTGGGTGAGAGAAACGGTTCTTTTATTTGAGAAGGTCAGATCAAGTGCCATCAGGCTCATCATCTTCATTGAAAAGTCGGGGTTTCGCCTCAGAAGCTTAAGGAAATTGCTCCTGTCAAAGATGCACACCGCAGACTCTTCGAGGGTGACGGCCGAGGCAGCATGCAACGTCCCTCCGACAATTGGTGCGTAACCCATCAGTCCCTGGGGCCTTACCATCCTGATTATCTGGTCTCGTCCACCGATACCTTCCTTAAAGATCTTAACCTTACCCAGTGCAAGACAATAGAGCCCCGAGGGCTTGTCACCCTCATGAAAAACAAGCTCACCCTTTTTCAATAATGAACAGGTATTATCCTGGAGAAGGAATTCCTTATCCTTTTCCGGCAGATCCTTAAGCATAGAAAAGGAGCCTTCAAAACAGAGTTCGACGTAGGGATTTTTATAAAACATCTTCATCTATGTTTAACAACATACGCAAAGATATTAAAAAAGTGGTTCTCTGTGAAAATTAACTTTTTTTAACACACTATAAAACAACGAGTTGTGAGCCCTTTGTTAACGGTCAGTCATATTTTGAAATGATTGGTATCCTCCTGCCGCTGCCGAATGCTTTTGACGATACTCTGAGGACTGGTGGCGTCTGCCGTCGCTTGAACTCGCTGCCTTTCACAAGTCTCACCACTGTTTTGACCAGATGGGGGTCAAAGCCTTCGGCAATTATCTGGTCAGGTGATCTCTCCTGGTCAATATACCTGAACAGTACCGGGTCGAGCTGGTCATATGGAGGAAGCGTGTCGCTGTCAAGCTGATCCGGTTTCAGTTCTGCTGACGGAGGCTTTGCAATTATCTGCCGGGGGATTATCTCCCCTGATGAATTGATATCTTTTGCAAGTTGGTATACTTCGGTTTTGTATATGTCACCCATCACTGAGAGGCCACCGATCATATCACCGTACATGGTTCCGTAACCTGTCGCTGCCTCGCTTTTATTGGATGTGTTCAGCACCAGGTAGCCCAGTTTATTTGCGAAAGCCATCAGTATGAGGGCTCTCAGTCTGGCCTGGATGTTTTCTTCAGTAATATCAGGAGCCCTGTCAGCAAAAAATGGTCCGAGGGTCTTCTCAAGGGTCTGCCTGGCATCCTCGATGCTGACAATATGGTAAGGTACCCTGAGGTTTTTCGCCATTGCAACTGCGTCTGCCACTGAATGTTCCGAGGAATATGCAGAGGGCATCAGTATGGCAAGGGTGTTTTCGGCTCCGAGTGCTTCAGCAGCGAGGGCGAGCACCACAGCGGAGTCAATACCCCCCGAAAGGCCGATCACAGCACGCTTCAGCCCGCTCTTGACGAAGAAGTCCCTGATACCTGTCACAAGGGCACGATGGATGAGACCGGTCATATCTGCCGGCAGGGGTGGCGGGCACTGATATCCATTCCGTACGCTTCCGCCAGCAGGTATGTCAACAATCCTTACCTCCTCTTCACAGAAGGCAAGCTTTTCAAGTATTGTCCCGTCAGAATCTATAACCATTGACGAGCCGTCGAAAATAAGATCAGTATAGCCTCCTGTCTGGTTGACTGATATCAGGGGCCTCTTGTATTGAAGGGCATTCCTTACAAACACCTCCTCCCTGATCTTTATCCTGGTATGAGAAAAGGGATTTGCGGCAATATTTATTATCAGCCCCGGGTCTTCCTTCATAAGCTCCTCGAGAGGGGTGATACTGTAAAGGCGGCATATGCCCCTGTCTCCGCAAGGCTGCTCATCCCATATGTCCTCACAGATTGTAATGGCTATCCTCTCGCCATTGAGTTCCACGGTTTCGAAGCTTATACCCGGTTCGAAGTACCTGTCCTCATCAAAGATGTCATATGTAGGAAGAAGCGTTTTGTTAATCACCGCCCTTATCCTTCCTTCGTGCATGAAGAATGCAGAGTTATGGAGGCTTTTTCCGAAAACGCCGGTGTTTGGTGACGGTCCGCCGACAATGGCGGCAATGGTGGTGCAATGTGAAGCTATCTCTTTAAGGGCATTCATTGATCTGGTGATCAGGTCTCCTCTCTGCAGGAGGTCAAGGGGCGGATAGCCGATGATAGCCAGTTCAGAGAAGACGATGAGATCGGCGCCGTCAGACCGTGCCTTCCCGATGGCTGATATGATTTTTGAACTGTTGTACCCTATATCACCGGGGATATAATTTAACTGAGCGAGAGCAACTTTCATGGATAAAGAATCAGAATTTAAGCCCGAACCTGATCCTTATCATCCTGATTTTTGACCTGTCATCGGGTTGGGAAACATTTTCCAGGTCTTCGGTAACATCAAAGAAATCTGCATCATAACCGATGCCGGCCAGGAAAGAAAGGTTACTTCCAAGCTCATATTCAATACCCCCGTTAATATGCCAGCCCATGTTCATTGCGAAGACTTCATTACCGGCGATCTCGTCACTTATCTGTTCTGAGGGGATATCCACTTTTGACCTCAGCAGGAATCTCATGTCGATGCCGAGATCACCGAAGAAGTTGAGGCCCTCTTCCCTGGTGGTATGAGCATTAATGCCACCGGGGATATTCAGGTATCGCAGGTTGTACTTCATCTCCTCGCCCGCGTCAACAACCGGGTTAATGTTATTGAATACCATGGTATGTTCTTCCACCGCGCTCTGCCTGCCTCCTGAGCTGAGAAATCCTATTCCTGAAGAAACGGAGAACCTGTCGTCTAAAGGGAAATAAACATCAAGTCCCAGGCTGAAGCCGGGAACGGTTCCTTCACTGCTATATGCCTCCGAGTTTGAACTCATCCATGTTATAAGGGGGTCAGCATGAACACCTAATTCTACTTTCTGCGAAAATCCCTTAACAGTCAGGGCGGCAAGCAACATCATTGCCAGTGCTACAGAGCATGATCCTTTCTTCGACATCTTCATCTTCTGCTGTTTGGTGCTGTAAATTTATGAATAAATGTCCTTATTTTGTGAAAAAATACCGACAATCCCGGCAGATGACCATCAAAGCTATTGTACGTACCTTAACTTCCGGATTACTTATAATCCATGTTACAACTGCCTGTGTGCGCAACCCCTATGAAGTAAATATTTCAGGTATTGAGTGTGACCTCTCAGTAAGGAACCTTGCCAGTGAGATCTTTGAAACAGCGCCTCCTGATCTTAGTGCCATGGCAGACACATTGATGCAGGAATACGGAAGGGCACTGACAACCTACAGCACGGTATTGGGTCTTGGCGATCCTTCGGATGAAAAGTGGAAATCAGCATTCATACTGTTTGCCACTGACCTACGGAACCTTGCATTATGGGATGATGTAAAAAGGGTCTGGCCAGATACGGAGAGGCTTGAAGAGGGGCTTGAGGATGCGTTCAGACACTACCTTTACTACTTTCCAGAGAAGACTTTGCCTGAGGTAATAGCCTGTATATCAGTGTTCAATAACAGTATCATAGTCGATGACTCACTGCTGATGATCAGTCTTGACCGTTATCTGGGTTCAGATTCAAAATATTACCCTTCCCTCGGCATTTTTGACTACCAGTCGCGTAAAATGACTCCTGATTATGCCCTTTCAGACTGCATTTATGCATGGGGAGCCACTGAATGGGACTACAGGGAGGCAGACTATGGGACAAAGAATCTCCTGAACACTATGCTGCATGAAGCAAAACTGTTATATTTCACCAGGAGGATGATTCCTCATATTGCCGATACTGTGCTGTTTGGATTTACTGAGAGGCAGCTTGAATTCTGCACGACGAACGAGGGGGCTTTCTGGGAGTACCTCATAAGCCGCGATATGCTCTTCTCAACGGATGGCTTTCTCATTCGCAAGTTTACCGGCGAGGCCCCTTTTACAAGCTATTTTTCGGAGGAATCGCCTGGAAGGGCCGTAGTATGGACCGGGTTCAGGATCATTGAGAGGTATATGCGCAACAACCCTTCTGTCTCACTCCCTGACCTGATGGAGATGACCGATTGCCAGACTATTCTCACGGGGGCAAAGTACAATCCTGAGTAAAAAAAAAGAAGCTGTCTTTGCAGACAGCTTCCGGTTTTCCTTTAAGGAATGCTGCGGTTTAAGCCGGATGAATTGCCTCTACGGGGCAAACGTCGGCGCA
>JAKEGI010000127.1 GCA_022615595.1 Bacteroidales bacterium
GGTAGAGAATATAATTTTCAGGATCTTTCTCCATAGCCCTGTGCAGAGACTCAAATGCCTTCTCGGAGTTGTCAGTATCAAGATAGAACTGCGTTGCCTGCAGGAGGATATCAAGTGTGTCAGGATATGCCCTTACACCCTCAAGGAGTACCTCTTCTGCCTTCAGCGTATCCTGCATCTTCATATAACTGTCGCTGATGAAGATATAGGGCTTCGTGTCCTCTGTACCTGTAGTGGTGCAGATACGGAAATACTCAATTGCCTGGGGATAGAGCTCTGCATTATAGGCTGCAAGGCCTGCATTGAAGATCACAAGGGTATCGACCACTCCAATATACATGTCACTGGCAGATACCATGACATTATTCTCGAATGACTTCATTGCCCCTGCATAATCCTTCTCATTGAACTTGTTTATTGCATCATTGAGGAAGGAATTTCCCAGCATGGCGTAAGTGTTGTCCTTGATGATGGTATTCTTCATTTTCGGATCCATCTGAACAGCTTTCTCATAATTTTTGTATGCCTCCATCAGCATATCCGGGTAAAGTGACATGAATTTGGGATCGCCTGAATCAAAAGCTGCCTGGCAAAGTTTGCCCTTGACATAATATGTTTTCGCTGCGGCAGCAGATTTCGGATTGGCGATAGCTTCCTCGATGGAAACCTTTGCCTTGTCATAAGCACCCTCCCTGATAAAGGTTTCAGCAGCATTAACCTTACCCATCTGGGCGGATGCAACTCCTGAAATCATAACTGCCATTAATAAGATTGTGATCTTCTTCATGATTCGATAATTTTCTTTTAAAATTGGTTCAAAAATAAAACTTTAGAATCTAATCTTCAAATTATTTGCCAAATTACTCGTCAATTGACTCAGCAGCATCTGAAATCTCGCCCTCTCCTGCCGTATCTTCCTCACCTACTTCAACATACGCCACAGATGCAATAGAGTCATTTTCTTTGAGATTTATGAGTCTGACGCCCTGGGTAGCTCTTCCCATTACCCTGAGACTGCTTACAGGTATCCTCAGAATATTACCTCCCTGGGTTATTATCATAAGGTCGTTCTGATCTGTGACATCCTTCAGTGCAATCAGTTTGCCCGTCTTGTCAGTCACATTTATTGTCTTGACGCCCTTTCCTCCCCTGTTGGTAATGCGGTAGTCGCTAATAGATGACCTTTTCCCATAGCCTTTTTCGGAGACAACAAGCACGTCTTCAGATTCATTGAGCACGGTTATCATGCCTATGACGATATCATCCGTACCTGACAGGGTTATACCCCGTACTCCTGAAGCAGTGCGGCCCATAGGTCTCACCGTTGTCTCGGGGAACCTTACGGCACGACCTGATTTTACAGCCAGCATTATTTCGTGTTTGCCGTTGGTCATCCTGGCCTCTAGCAGCGCATCGCCTTCTCTTACGGTTATTGCGTTGACGCCGTTGACCCTGGGTCTCGAATATGCCTCAAGGGAGGTCTTCTTGATGATTCCCCTGGTGGTACAGAGCACAATGAAATTATTGTTGATGTACTCTTCATCATCAAGTGTCCTGACATTGATGAAAGCCCTGAGGGCATCATCCTGTTCAATGTTGATAAGGTTTTGAATAGCCCTTCCCTTGCTTGTCCGGGTGCCTTCCGGAATGTCGTAGACCTTCAGCCAGTAGCACTTTCCGTTCTGGGTAAAGAGAAGCATGGTGTTGTGCATCGTAGCAACATACAGGTGTTCAATAAAATCCTCGTCGCGCGTCGTGCTTCCCTTGGCACCTGTGCCTCCCCTGTTCTGCCGGCGGAAATCCGTCAGAGGTGTGCGTTTGATATACCCCATGTGAGAGATTGTAATCACCATCTCATCATCGGCATAGAAGTCTTCAGGATTAAATTCACCGGCTGCCGGAATGATCTCCGTGCGGCGCTTATCACCGAATTTTTCCCTGACTTCGATAAGCTCATCCTTGATGATCTTCATCTGAAGCGACTCATCAGCAAGAACGCTCCTGAGATACTCGATCAGCTTCATTACCTCATCATACTCGGCCCTCAGCTTATCCTGCTCAAGTCCAGTCAGTTGTCTGAGTCTCATCTCGACAATGGCACGCGACTGAGCATCTGACAGACTAAAGCGCTCCATCAATCGTTCGCGGGCCTGGTCAGGTGTCTGCGACGAACGGATGATAGCTATCACCTCATCTATGTTGTCACTCGCAATTATCAGTCCTTCAAGTATATGTGCCCTTTTCTCGGCCTGTTCCAGGTCGAATTTCGCTCTCCTGATGACAATGTCATGTCGGTGCTTCACGAAGTTGTCTATCAACTCGCGCAGTGAAAGCATCTTCGGTCGTCCCTTGACAAGGGCTATGTTGTTGACGTTGAATGAGGTCTGCAGCTGAGAGTGCTTGTAGAGGTGGTTCAGCACCACATTGGCGGGCATCTCCTTCTTCAGGATTATCACCACTCTCATGCCGTTGCGGTCAGACTCATCATTAATATACGAAATACCTTCAAGCTTCTTTTCATTTATCAGGTCGGCGATCTTTTTAATCATCTCCGCCTTGTTGACCATATAAGGTATCTCGTTGACAACGATACACTCCCTGCCTGAATGCGTCAGTTCTATTTCTGTTTTGGCCCTCACAACAATACGGCCTCTGCCGGTCTCGAAAGCCTCTCTTATCCCCTGCTCGCCGTAGATAATCCCTCCTGTCGGGAAATCCGGACCCTTGATGTGCTGCATCAACTCGTCAACAGTTATTTCCGGATTATCTATGAAGGCAATGATTGCATTTACCGATTCTGTAAGGTTATGAGGGGGCATATTCGTTGCCATTCCCACGGCAATTCCTGATGCGCCGTTAACAAGAAGGTTGGGAATACGTGTCGGCAATACTGTCGGCTCCTGGAGAGTGTCATCGAAATTAGGCTGGAAATCTACTGTCTCCTTCTCGATGTCGGAGAGTGTCTCCTCGGCTATACGTTTCAGGCGTGCTTCGGTATATCGCATCGCCGCCGGACTGTCACCGTCAATAGATCCAAAGTTGCCCTGTCCATCAACAAGAGGGTACCGCAGTGACCACTCCTGTGCCATCCTTACCATCGCATCATAGACTGATGAATCACCGTGCGGATGATATTTTCCCAGCACCTCCCCTACTATCCTGGCCGATTTCTTATAAGGTCTGTTTGCAAGTACACCAAGCTCTGACATACCGAAGAGAACCCTCCTGTGAACAGGCTTGAGGCCGTCTCTCACATCAGGCAATGCCCTTGACACAATGACTGACATCGAATAATCGATGTAAGCCGACTTCATCTCCTCCTCAATATTAACTTTTATGATTTTTGTTTGATCTGACATATCAGATTGATATTTAGTAGTTTACGTTTGCTTATTTTTTTATCTGAATTAATCCCCGAAAATAATAAAAATGCTGTCCCCTGCTAACCTTTTTCCGGTCTATTTGTTAACATTGGGTGTTAAAAATTGGGCACAATTATTGTCATTATATAAATACAATAGAATTAACTTTGAAAAGGGGTGTTTCGTGCATTTTTGTCAGCATCTCTGACATCATTGTCATGATAGCCCGCAAATAAGATATGATGGATGCACATTTCTCACAAAGAGTAAACGATATCCTTGGATACAGCAAGGAAGAGGCGATCAGGCTGGGCAACAGCCATATCAGCCCTGAGCACCTCTTTCTCGGTATTCTCCGCGAGGGCGAGGGTGTGGCGGTTGATATACTCCTGAACAACGGCGTTGATCTTCTCATGTTAAAAGGGTCGATCGAAAAGAGCATAAAGGCTGAAAAGCCCGTGGCAATGGCTGACAACGAGATACTGCCCCTGCTGAAAAGCACGGAGCGCGTGCTCAGGCTTGTTCATATTGAAGCCAAAGCACTGAAGACACGGGTAATAGATACTGAACACCTGCTCATGGCGATATTGCGTGACGAGAGCAATCTTGTGACAAGATTCCTCACTGAGCTTGACATCGACTACA
>JAKEGI010000128.1 GCA_022615595.1 Bacteroidales bacterium
GTATATTTAAACCCCTTGTAATCCTCCTTGTGGGCAGTGATGGAGAGAAAACCATCTTTTACCTGTACATTTTTAGATCTTGCCTGGGTGTAGAACTGTGACTCATTATTTCCCCATCCCGACTCATTTCCGGCTGTATCATAACTCCATTTAGCCTCTGAGGGAAGCCCGTTATAGTCAAACTCATCACTCCATACGAGGATTTTGGTTCCTGAATTGGGATTATCAGGAGGAGGATCCGAATTCTTTACCTTGACACATCCCGGAATCAACATAGCTCCGAAAAGCAGAAATGACATAAGAGTAGTCATATACTTCATTTTTTTATGTAAAGTTATTCAATAATAAAATCACTGTGAAGTCCTTCGTCAGAGTTGGGTCCCATCCACACATCAAACTCTCCGGGCTCAGTAAGCGTCGCTTTGCCGTTGAAAAATGCCAGATCCGTTGAGTTTATTACAAACTCTACTTCAACCGTTTCGCCCTTTTTAATGCTTATGCGTCTGAATCCTTTCAACTCTTTGACAGGACGTGTGATACTGCCAACCCTGTCACGTATGTATAGCTGGACAACTTCCTCGGCATCCATGGTGCCACTGTTTGTTACCTTAGCCCTGACAGTGATTGAACCGGACGTGCCCATCACCTGTGAAGAGAGATTGAGGTCGCTGTAGTCAAATGTTGTGTAGCTGAGGCCGTAACCGAACGGCAGCAGAGGAGTATAGCCGTAATCAAGGTGAAATGATTTGTAGCCGAGAGAACCCTGCGGATTCTCCGTTGGTATACTGTCAAAAGGTGTCCAGGCCTTTTCATTGGCAGGCCTGCCGGTATTTTTCCTGTAGTGATAGAATGGTATCTGACCGGCCCCTTTGACAAATGTTACCGGCAGCTTGCCTGAAGGTGATTCTTTGCCAAAGATAAGGTCTGTGAGAGCCGGACCTGCCATGGTTCCTCCATGCCATGCATACAGCAGGGCATCTGCATCTTGCAATTCATTGCCGATGGCCAGAGGACGCCCTGCCATGATCACCACAACAAGAGGTTTGCCGGTGGCAGAGAGTGCCTCAATGAGTGCGCCCTGAGCACCGGGGATGTCTATCTCACCCCTGCTCTGACCCTCTCCTGACAATATCCACTCTTCGCCGCCGAAGAAAAGTATGGCATCTGACCTGCGTGCTGCCGCTAAAGCGGCATTGAACTGTTCAAGGCTTTTGTCACGGCTGTACTTTAGTCCGGCGACATGATTCACTCGCTTTTCGCCCAGTAGTTCTCTGATTGCCCTGAGGGGCGTTACAGAGTTCTCGCCCTGACCGTCAAAGCACCATGTGCCAAGCTGGTCGCGCGGAGCATCAGCCAGAGGGCCTATTACTGCCACGGAACCGATATTTTCTGACAAAGGAAGGGCATTGCCGTCATTCTTCAACAGAACGGTGCTTTGCCTGGCTACTTTGCGTGCATGATCAAGGAATGCCGGGTCAAGAATCTTTTTCTCAGCCTCAGGATTAACATAAGGATTATCAAACAAACCGAGCCGGTATTTAACTGTCAGGATATTTCTTACTGCGCCATCTACCTGGGCTTCAGTAATCTTCTTCTCTTCAAGCAGCCTTTTTATATTATCAAAATATGATGACGACGCCATTTCCATATCCACACCGGCATTTATCGCCTTTGCAGCAGCATCCTTATCATCGGCGGCATATCCGTGGAATACCATCTCTGTTACTGATGCCCAGTCGCTTACCACAAGTCCCCTAAAGCCCCATTCATCACGAAGAATCTGTTTCAGGGTGAATTCATTACCTGAAGCAGGCACTCCGTTGAGATCGTTGAAAGCAGACATGAATGTAAGTGCGCCAGCATCTGATGCTGCTTTGAACGGCTTCAGGACCACATCTCTCAACATCGGTTCTGAAATGTAGGTAGTATTGTAATCTCTGCCGGCTTCTGCAAACCCGTAGCCGACATAGTGTTTTGCACAGGCTGCCAGAGCAGTTGGGTCAGTCAGGTCATCCCCCTGTATGCCTTCGACCATGGCACGTGCCATGGCTGAGGCAAGCAACGGGTCTTCGCCGCATCCTTCGGCTATCCTGCCCCACCTGGGATCCCAGGTAATATCAAGCATAGGTGCAAACGTCCATTTAATTCCCTGTGATGATGCCTCTACTGACGATATGCGGAAGGCTTCCTTTACTATCTCAGGGTTCCATGAAGCTGCCATTCCCAGGGGTATCGGGAAGATGGTGCGATAGCCATGAATTACATCCCTCCCTATTATAAGTGGTATTCCAAGCCTGCTTTCACTGACGGCGATCCTCTGTATCTCATTGACCTTCTCAACCCCCCAGTAATTAAGCAGTGAGCCGCATCTGCCGTCTCTGACAGCCTGTTTCAACTGCTCCTCGCCACCAAAAAAGCCAGGGTCAAGCTGAGACATCTGACCTATCTTCTCCTCGAGGGTCATCCTCGATAGCATCTGGTTGGCCCTTGTAACCGCTTCATCCTTTTCATGCTGCTCTGTACCACATGACAGGAGCACGAGAGATACAATAATTACAATTGCAACAGAGATGTTATTTTTGATAAACATATTTTTTAAATAAAAAGGTAAAACATAAAAAGAGGGGTTGCCTGGCTATTACAGGCAACCCCTGAAAATCAATTACTTTTGAATGCCTTCAACATGAGGACCTGAAAGGTCATCAAAATAGAAGGAATGTGTTCCTGATCCGTTACCCGGATTGCACATTATTCTGACGACATTATAGAAGTCATGATTGAACCTGTCATCTGCGACAATATTAGTCGTATAGATGTCTCCTGTCCAGTCCCATCCGGCACCAACGCCATTAAAGTTATATTCCGCAACTTCCCAGGTATTGTCCTTCTTAATGGTATAGATGAGATCATAGGTTCCGGTCTGCCATGCATTACCTCCCTTATCCGTATTCTCGAGTTTCAGCAGGATCTGATCACCGGCTTTACCATA
>JAKEGI010000129.1 GCA_022615595.1 Bacteroidales bacterium
CTTGACATAGGGTCAAAAACGGTTGAGGAGATAGCAATTAGTATAGCAGCGCAGCTCGTTCAGGTGAGAAATAAATAGCACAGGGCTCAGGGCTCAGAGCAAAGAGAAAGCGTAGAGAGGGGAGCTTAGAGACTTTTGACCTTCAGACCTTTAGACCTTCCGACCTTCAGACTTTAATAGCATGACTGAAATATGGGGAATAGTGCTTGCCGCAGGTGAATCGAAGAGAATGGGATCACCAAAGATGACCCTGCCCTTCAGGGGCAAGACAATTATTGAAACTGTTATAGGAAATCTTCTGGCATCAAAGATTGAAAAGTGTATTGTTGTCGTCGGTGCAGACCGCACTGAAGTTTTATCCTTGACAGCAAAGTACCCTGTTGTGAACTGTTTTAACCCAAATTATAAAGAGGGCATGCTCTCATCCGTAAAATGCGGATTTGATCATCTCCCTTCTGAATTCGGGGCAGCGCTTGTCGTGCTGGGCGACCAGCCGATGATTGAAACGGAGGTGATTAATCTTGTGATTGAAACCTACATTAATTCTGACAAAGGCATTGTTGTTCCGGTCCACAATGGAAAGAGAGGCCACCCGCTTCTCATTGACAGGAGGCACAGGGAAGAAATATCCGGCCTGGCGGGCCCGCATGGACTAAAAGGGCTGTTGGTAAATCACCCTGAGGATATACTGGAGGTAGAGACCGGTCACATATCAGTGCTGAAGGATATTGATACTCAAGAGGAGTATTTAAATGAACTAAACCAGATCATATAGACATGGAGGAGAAAATCTTCTTTAAACTTAACAATAAAAAGGCCGAGCTGGTTACTGACCACACCCGGATGCTCAAGGTGCCGTTCACACCGGAACGGGTTCTCAATGCAATAAAAATGGTATAAAAAACAGTAGAGGAGGGTCTCAGACCCTCCTCTACTGTGGTAACGACGCCCAATTTGGGCGTCGCATGACGGTTTTTACATCATTTTGTATACCACTCATTCTGCACAAGCAGGTCATTGACCTCCATCTCCCTGAATGGAATGGGAAGTATCAGGTTACCTGCATTATACGGGTAGCTGCCTATATTTACCTTCCATCTCTTCAGGTCATGAAGCCTGTGACCTTCCCAGCATAGCTCAAAGTAACGCTCATCCCTGATCTGCTGCCTTGTAACTGGACCGGTATAGAGAGGAGCATTTGATCTTGCACGGACTGTGTTGATGTCCTGTGTGGGTGTTCTCGGTCCGATATCTGCACCCGGATCCTCGAAGTTGGCCTCAGCCCTTATTAAATACATTTCTGCAAGCCTGATAAGAGCAAGGTTGGCATAATAGTCACCCCATTTTGCAGTGTTGATACCGCCGTTATTTATTATTGTACCTACACCCTTGTAATACATCATTGTAATATTGTCGATGGTATAGGATTCTTCGGTATCCTCCTGAAACATACCGCGCAGGTCTGCAGGGTTGAACCTGTTAAGGAATACCTGCTGGATTTCATAATCACCCCTTCCCATACCGTTGAGAGAGGCGTACATGATAGTTAGCCATGCTGAGTTGGAGGCTACATTGTTCTGAAAAGAAAAAATATCTTCAGGTGAATTTGAGGTATTGTTGAATGCCTGAAGAGGGTGTCCGACGAGAGCAAATGGACCGTTCTGAATGATATAATTTGCCTCAGTGGCTGCTGCAGAATACTGGCCTGCCTGCAGGTATACCCGTGCCAGAACAGCCCTTGCGGTCCAACTTGTAGCATATACATCATTTGCAGGGGGCAGGAGGTTACGTGCTGTAGTGAGGTCTTCAATCACCTGATCGTAACACTCTGCTACCGTGTTTCTCGCAACATTCACTGCATCAGATACATCCTTTGTTGGACTAAGCATGATAGGGACTCCAGGCTGACTGTTAGCCTGTCCGGGTTCATAGGGTAATCCGAAGAGTCTGGTCATCTCAAAGAGAACCCATCCTCTCAGAAAACGTGCCTCCCCTTCAATTCTGGATTTATCCTCATCATCAAGGATGGCAAGGGTTTCATCATCAAGGAGAGTGTTGCAGATATTTATCAACTGATAAGCATCAATCCACGTATTTGCCACATAGCTGTTTGTTACGGTCGCCTCTTTGTCTTCGAATTCGCGTGGCTGTTGAAATGTGCCGATGAAGATCATATCACCGGTAGTAGCATAGAGCTCACTGAATTCGTTGAATTGTGAGCCGAATAAGGTTGAACTGCGCGCCTTCAGATAGGCACCGACAAGAGTTGCCTGGACATTGTCCGGAGTGGTAAGTGCCGCCTCTGCATCAATCGACTGCTTAGGCTTGATATCAAGCTTCTCACTGCATGAGAAGAGGAACATCATGAAGGGCACCAGCAGTAACCATGTTTTATTTCTTGTTATCATATTTTTCATGACCATAGTTCTTTAATGTTAGAATGAGAGGTTAATACCAAGGGTATAAGTTCGGGCCTGAGGTGCCGTATAGAAGTCGTATCCCTGGATGATGTTGGTATTCTGTGTTGTACGGCCTGTACCTGTATAGTTTACTTCGGGGTCCCATCCCTTGTAGTTGGTGAAGGTGTAGAGGTTCTGAACGCCAATATACAATCTGAGTGCAGACATTTTCATTTTACTTACCAGTGATGCTGGCAGATTATATCCAAGGTTTATGCTTCTCAACCTGAAGTAGGATGCATCTGAGAGGTACCTGCTTGAAGCTTTGGTTCCGTTGCCGTCACCGAAGCGTGCCTGCGGAACATCTGTAATGTCGCCCGGATTCTGCCACCTGTTCATCTGATCAACGGTTTGATTGTCAAACCAGTCAGCATTTGCAGACTGATAGACCCCTGCGCCGTTATAAACCATATTACCGTACACAAAGCTTGTAAGTACGTTGAGATCAAAACCCTTAAACTGAAAGTAGTTGTTGAAACCTCCTGTGAAGTCAGGATTGGGTGAGCCAACTATCTGCGGTTCAGCAAGATTATAATTGTTGGTTGTCTCATTATTATCGGGCCCGAGGTAATACAATGCGTCCCCATTATCGGGATCAACCCCCGCATACTTTACTATTTTGAAAACGCCTATAGGTTGACCTTCAATGACGTAGTTGAAGCTGTTTGGCGTTATTTCGGGTCCATTGATGTTTATGATAGTATTTTTATTGAATGCCATGTTATAATCCATTGTCCAGATAAACGCACCGGTGAGGATGTTTGCATGTAATGCAAACTCCACTCCTTTGTTTTCAAGTTCCCCTACGTTGCTCCATACCCCTGTGAAACCAGATGTTGCCGGCAGTGTACGGTAAAGGAGAAGGTCTGTTGTCTTCTTCTGATAGTAATCAACCTCGCCGGTGATCCTGTTGTTGAAGAAACCGAAATCGACTCCGATATCCATCTGGGCGGTTGTCTCCCAGCCAAGTTCGCGGCTTTGCAACTGTGTAGCCTCCAGGCCGTTCCTTCCTGCGTAGTTTACACCCGTGTAAAGTGCCAGGTGGGCATAATCAGGAATACCTGAATTACCGGTCAATCCATAACTTGCTCTGAGTTTAAGGTAACTAAGTACGTTTTCAATGCCTGCCATAAAATCTTCCTGTGTGATAATCCATCCTGCAGAGCCGGCAGGGAAGAAGCCATAGCGGTTGTCGACGCCGAACCTTGATGAGCCGTCCACACGCCCGCTGAGGGTGAAGAAATACTTCTCATTTATCTTGTAATTGGCACGGGCAAAATAGGATAGGAATGAGGTTGCATCTTCCCAGCTTGAGAATTCAGTTGCTTCTGCAGCATTTTCAATGTTCGTGAAATCATCAGTAGGGAACCCCTTTCCGTAAATGTTTGATCCTGTGGAGTTGGCCTGCTGGAATGACATGCCTCCCACAGCGTTAATGTGATGAACACCAAATGCCTTGATGTATGTGAGGTAGTTTTCCCAGTTGTAATTGATGACCCTGACTGACCGGTTCTGTGCCTCACCGGCTGGACCTGCACCAATAGTTTTACGTCCAAAGAAATTTTTCTCCCTGAGATCATAAATGTCTGTGCCGAACTCGCTCTTGAAAGCGAGATCCTTGAAAATATTATAAGTAGCATTAAGGTTTGCCAGTGACCTGAAGGAGGTCTGGTTATTTGTCCCGTCCCTGAGAGATATGAGACCATTGTAATAAATGGTATTTGTATTCAGTTCACCCGTCTCCGGATCATAGACCGTCGTCAGTGGCGTCTGGGCAACAAGCTGCAGGGGTGTGGCATAGGCGTTGTCATTTTCAACCCTTTCCATCTCTGTCCTGATAACGTTCATCTGCACACCGAAGCTAAGTTTTTCTGTTGCCTTCTGGTTAAGGTTTAATCTGACGCTGAGTTTGTTCATGCTGTTACCGCGAAGGATACCTTTTGTATCATCATAGGTGACACCTGTGTAGAAGGTTGTGTTGCCCGTTCCGCCACTGGCTGAAAGGTTTATCCTGTTGATAGATCCTTTCTGGAAGGCTTCTGCCTGCCAGTCGGTGTCATAGCCATCATCCCATTGCGGGCCGACAAAGTACTCCCAAAACTCGTCTTTTGGAAGCCATCCCCAAACCAGGCCGTCACCGTCGGAGACGTTATCCATTGCCTCGTTAAACAACTCGAGATACTGTTCTGCGTTTAGCCATTCCATGAGTCTGCTTGGCTCGCTCACACCAGTAGTATACTGAACATCAAACTTGGTTGCTCCGCTTTTTCCTCTCTTGGTCTGTATGATCACAACGCCGTTTGATGCTCTTGATCCGTAGATGGCTGCGGCAGAGGCATCCTTGAGAATCTGGATTGACTCTACATCTGTCATTGCCAGGTCAGCCAGCGGACTGGTAGGCTGGTTGTCTTCGTTGGAGAGACTCTGAGTGGTAATGGGCACACCATCGACGACATAGAGCGGCTGGTTATTGGCCGAGACTGATGACGATCCTCTGATCCTCATCTTGACAGTTTCACCGAGCTTACCGCTTGCCTGCTCAATGAACACCCCTGAAGTTTTTCCCTGTATTGCGGACTCGAAGCTTGCTGTCGGCATCTCAGCAATACCTTTGGTCTCTACCTTGGTGATTGCCCCGGTGAGTTCCCTCTTTATCGACGAGCCGTATCCGACGACGATGATCTCGTCAAGCCCGATGTCATCAGCTTCCAGCCCGATGTTTATCACATTATCAGTTCCGACAGTGACCTGCTGTGTCTTCATGCCGATGAACCTGAAGACGAGGGTAGCCCCCGGCGCGGCATTGATTGAGTATTTCCCCTCCAGGTCTGTTGCAGTCCCTGTCGAGGTGCCCTCCACAAGCACGGTTGCTCCGATAACCGGAGAGCCATCCGTCTTGTCAGTGATCACTCCTGTAATGGTCTTCTGCTGTCCGAGGAGAGTGAATGCCATAAAACAGGAGATCAATGCAGTTGAAAGTAGTTTTCTCATGTTTTGGTTTGTTTGAGTTTAATAATAGTGTTCATGTATAAAGACCGCAAAATCTTCAGTTTGCCGCATTCAATCCATAAAAAATATGAACAGGAGCCCAAAAAATGGCTCATGTTAACTCAATATTAACAAAATCAGTGTGGAGTAATACTGAAGAAGGAGAAGTTCACATTCCCGTACTTTCTGTGCTCTTTGAATGCTGTGTGTGTTGAAAAATCATGTGCTTTTGAATGCTCCAGGATGAAGAGGCTCTTCTCATTTACGGCTCCCGAAGCCAGGACCAGGTCTGGCAGGTCACCCAGCCATGAAAGTGCATAGGGAGGGTCAGCAAAGATGATATCGAATTGTTTATGGCATACTTTAAGCCAGGTGCGTACATCGATCCTGTGCACGCGTGCAGAGTTAATACCCAGGGTGCGAAACGAGCCGTTGATGAATTC
>JAKEGI010000130.1 GCA_022615595.1 Bacteroidales bacterium
CCATGAAAGCCAGGATAAACGAGAGGCCGAGAGTGAGCGGTACAAAGAGCCAGTGGTAAATGGCCGTCAGGGCAAACTGCCCTCTCGACCAGTTTAACAGTGAGAGATCAATGTTTTCAAGCATATTATCAGTTATTAACGGTTAGTTGTTCAATCACATAGTCGCTCCGTTCACGATCAGAGCTGAAATTGGTTTTAAGGAAATCAGGAAAGAAAAACAGCTTCAGTATCAGGAACATGATGCCGAGCTTAATAAAAATTATCAGCCATGCTCTCCTCCCCCACCACGACATCGTACGGAATCCGTCAAGGTAGAAACGGCAGATGGTTCCAAGGGTTGCGGTTATCCTCTTCATCTCTTCTCCTCACCGAGGTCTCTGTCAAGGTTGGATGTTATCTTCCGCACCGGTCCGAAGTTGTAGAAAAACTCCCTGGCAAGCACCCTAAGTGCGGTATAAGTAGGTATTGCAAGTATCATCCCGGGAATCCCTGCAAAGCTTCCTGCTGCGAGTATAATTATGAATACCTCTATCGGATGTGCATTGATGCTCTTTGAAAATATCATCGGCTGCACAATATTGTTGTCAATGAGTTGGGCACATGCAATGACGATTACCATGTAGACTATCAGATGAGGCACATCTGGAAGCCCCCCGGATGAAAGTGTGGTTGCAATTCCCATCACCAACACTATTGCCCCGCCAATCCAGGGTCCAACATATGGTATTACATTAAGCACCCCCACAATAAGACCCATGACAAGCGACTGCTGGAATGACAATCCGACAATGGTCATGCCTACCGTAACAATGGTCATGACGACCGTGCTTTCGAGTATGATGCCAATGAAATACCTTATCAGCAATCTTTTTATCGAATAGAGAGCACGCCTTACCTTCTCTTCATACTTCTCAGGGATAAGCACCATTATTGTCTCATAAAAAAGGCTCTCATCCTTGAGGAAAAAGAAGGCAATAAAGGTGATTGAGAAGGCGGCCACCATAATGTTACCGAGGATTCCGATCACTGACCCGATAAAGTCCTGGATTATTGAAATATTCAATACCTCACTCACTCTCTGCACTGCATAATCATATATTGACATTTCCGGGGGGAGATCCTTGTTCAGCTGCCTGAACAGCTCTTCGAGCCTCACAAGCTGCTCCTCCGCCAGCTTCACGATAGCCCCGGCATCAATTGTGGAAAGCGTATCTATCTGCCTGGAGATAAGCGGAATAAATACCATAAAGAAAAGCAGTAACAGGCTCCATATAAGCCCTACCGTGACCAGGGCACTTACCGCTCTCGGGAGCCTTATCTTCCGGAAATGGATACTGTTGAGCAGGTCTACGATCGGTCGCCCGACAAGCGATATCACCCCCGCAATAAGTATATAAGCCACAATGCTCCGGAAAAACCAGAAGATATAAATCACAAGCAGGAAGCCAGCTATTACAAGAATATTACGCAGTGTCGCATTCATCAATCATGTGGAAATAATGCCGAAACCTACTTTACAAGATAGAGCAAAATCTACTCATTCCAAAATTAAAAAAAATTCCGGTTATTACAACTTCCGGAAAGATAATGCCATTATGTCATGACTATTCACTTTGCTCATGCCATATTGGCACAATAAAATGATCGGCACGCAGATTGAAATATTGGCTGTGAAAACATTAATAAAGTCAAACATATAAAAAAGGAGGTTGCTATGTTACCAATGATTACAAGAAGGAGTTACAAACCCCTTACGCTTTCAGATTTCTTCAATGAGGATTTCTTTCCCACATTCAACAGGAATACCGGTAATCTTCCGGCAGTTAATATCAGGGAAGACGAGAAGGCTTTCTATCTCGAGCTTGCCGTTCCGGGAATGGATAAGAAGGATCTTCGTATTGAGGTTAAGGATGATGTACTGACAATCTCGTCTGAGCATAAGGAAGAGAAGCAGGAGGATGGCGAAGGCTACAGGAGAAAGGAATTCAGCTTCAGCTCATTCTGCCGCAGCTTTTACCTGCCTGAGGATATCAGCAGCGAAAAGATAGGTGCCAGCTACAAGGATGGCATACTTAATGTTGAGATTCCGAAGCTGGAGGAAGAGAAGAAGAAGGAGAAGATCCGCGAGATAAGCATCTCATAATCTTATTCTCAAGGTTAGAAGAGAGACGCCCGGAACGGGCGTCTTTACTTTTTTTATTATGAAGGGTTTTCAGCAGCCAGCTGTCTGGCGAATCGCTCGCCGTATTCGATCAGAGGTTTCTCCTTAATGCTCTCAGGCATGAACTTAAAGGCTACCGGCTGCTCAAATATCTTTAGCTTAAGATTCTTAAGCATCTCGGCAATGAGGCCGGGTGCCTCACCGCTCCATCCAAAGGAGCCAAATGCGCCGGCAAGCTTGCCTCTGTCGCGCAGAGGGCTTATCATTGCGGTGAGTTTGTAAACCGGAAGAAGGGTATTCTGGTTGATCGTAGGAGATCCCACTATGATACCGTCAGCAAATGAGAGCCGCGCGTCCATTTCCCCGACTCCCGCCGATTCGATGTCCATCACTTCAACGGTAACATTCCTGACCGCAGAGGCTCCGCGGGCAATCAGGTTTGCCATGTCCCTGGTGTACCCATAGGCTGACACGTATGTTATCAGCAGCCGCTTATGATCCTCCCCTGACGTAACTTTCAGGTATTCAGAAGCCATCTCATAACTGTCATCAACAATCTTCTTCCACCTGCTTCTCAGTATCGGTCCGTGACCTGTGGCTATCATTGATATGTCAAGGTGCCTGATCTTCTCGATGGCCCTGATCATGAATTTGCTGTAAGGCTTCAGGATCACATCGAAGTAGTACCTGAAATCAGCCTCAAAATCACCGACAAGATCATCAAACATCTCCTCGCGGCAGTAGTGGGCCCCGAAAGAGTCACAGGTGAAGAGTATCCGGTCCTCAGTAAGGTAGGTATACATGCTGTCAGGCCAGTGAAGATTGGGCGCTGCGATGAACTGCAGCGTTTTGTTTCCGAGGTCAAGCCTGTCACCGTGCTTTACAACCATTGACTTGAATGGCTTGTTTACAATGTCGGCAAGGTATCTTATCGCATTCCCGCTTCCGACAACAACCGCCTGCGGTGCCAGATCAACAAGCTGCCGCATGGCACCGGAATGATCTGGCTCTGTATGGTTAAGAACGATGTATTCGATCTCGGCAAGATCGGTGACCCTTCTCAGCTTGGAAATATATGTCTCACTGAACTTTTCCTTGGCGGTCTCAATCACCGTTTTGCGGGTTGCATTAATAAAATACGAGTTATATGTCGTACCGTTATCGGTATGCATGACAACGTCAAACACTTCTATATCAGGGTCAAGCACCCCTATCCATTTAACGTCATCGGTAATATTTATAATTCTGTTATCTTCCTTTTTCATGATCTCTTAAAGAACTTTTGCGATAATGGTCCTGTTTGCCCTCACCTGTTCAAACATCTGCACGTCAACCACTGTCCCTTCAGGCAGGAAAATGTCGACACGCGAACCAAACTTGATGAAGCCGAGTTCACCGCCCTGCTGAACCTTATCCCCTTTTCTGGAGTAAGTAACAATACGTCTGGCCACAGCACCGGCCACCTGCCTTATCAGAATCTCTGTGCCGCTCTCTGATTCAACAACCACAGTGCTCCTTTCGTTCAATTCTGATGACTTGGGACTCCATGCCACGATCTTCTTGCCGGGATGATATTTGACATAAGATACTGTTCCTGAGATAGGATACTTGTTGCTGTGCATATTGAAAGGCGACATGAATATTGATATCTGCAGCCTGGTATCCTTAAAATATTCCTTCTCAAAAGTCTCTTCTATTACTACCACCTTCCCGTCTGCCGGGGCATAGATAAGAAGCGGGTCAGGGTCAATGTGCCTTGCAGGCACGCGAAAAAAGTAAAGGATAAAGGCAAAGAAAAGAACTGACCCCACCAGCAGCACCAGTTGCAGCGTATCAAGTGCGGGCCAGACCCGCGGAACGGCAACGTTTACTGCCGCAAGAAGGATAAACAGGGCGAAGATGATCCTGTAGCCTTCCCTGTGTATTTTTATTTTTCTGTCTGCCATCTTAACCGAATAAAGCGATGTAAAGATATACAAGCGGGAAGGCCACCACCACGCTGTCAAAACGGTCGAGGAAGCCTCCGTGTCCGGGCATTATGTTTCCCGAGTCTTTAAAACCCAGACTCCTCTTAAGCATTGATTCTATAAGATCACCCACGGTACCGGCTATGGATATTATAACAGCTATCACCATCCATCCGGTGGTATCGGCTACACCCAGCCATCCTGAGAAGAGGCGGGCAATAAGCAGGGTAAGTATCATTCCTCCAAAGAAACCCTCCCAGCTCTTCTTCGGTGATATCCGTTCCATAAGGCGGTGCCGGCCCAATGATGAGCCGACGAGATAGGCACCTGTATCATTTGACCACAGCAGAAGAAAGAACCCTATCAGGATCCCCGGTGAGAACTCGATGCCGTTCATATGTATGATGGGCTCCATTCCCTGCCTGTTGAAAGCAGAGAAGGGGAACATCGAGAAAGGAACAGCTGTATAGAGTATGGAAAAAAATGTGTGTGCCAGTGAGTCAAACGGTTTCTCCACCTTCCTGAAAAGCTCTATAACCATTACGATGGCAAGTACAGGTATCAGCGCCAGGAAACTCTGCCTCGGAAACCAGCCGACAGCCACCATGGTAGCTGTAAAATAGAGCAGGAAGCCCGTAATGATACCTGTGACAAGCTGTGGCCTGATGCCTGTGCCCCTGACCATGATGTAGTACTCATGCTGCGTGCCCGCTATCATCACCGCCCCGACAATAAAAAATGATATCGGATGCAGCCAGAGACCCCCGAGAACAAATATCACAATGAAGGCTCCTGTTACCGTACGCCTGATGAGATTGATCACCTTAGAGATCTTTAATTATTTCCTTGGCAATGATCACATTGTCACGATGAACATAAAGCTGTATCTCGCCCCACTTGTAGCTGCTGTCACGTTTGTCCACCGCCACTGCCTCTATGCCGTTGCCCAGTAACCTGTCGACGGCAATCTGGCTCCTGACATCATCGGTGAAAAGTGCTATGATAACCCACTCCTGTTCCATTGTCATACTGCAGCTGTATCTTCAATGCTCTTAGGCTGCTCAGTCATATCCCTGGCAGTGGTGTCTCCCCTCCTTTTACCGAAGATCCGCTCGAGATCCTCACTGAAAATGACCTCCTTCTCGAGCAGCTGGTCGGCGAGCTGTCTCAGCCCGTCAATGTTGGAAGAGATAATCTCTTTGGCCTTGAGGTAAGATTCCTCAACGATCTTTTTTGCTTCACTGTCAATAAGTTCAGCTGTCTTTTCGCTGTATGGCTTCGTGAAACCATAGTCTGACTGTCCAGATGAGTCGTAATAACTCATGTTGCCGATCTCGCCTGACATGCCGAACCAGGCTACCATCGCATATGCCTGTTTTGTAACCTTTTCCAGGTCACTGAGGGCGCCGGTCGATATCTTGCCGATGACTATCTCTTCAGCCGCTCTTCCTCCCAGGGCATAGGCCAGCTCATCAAGTATATGCTCACGTGTGGAGATTGATCTCTCTTCAGGGAGGTACCACGCAGCACCAAGTGCTTTTCCCCTGGGTATGATAGTCACCTTCAGCAGAGGGCTGGCATGCTCAAGCAGCCAGCTGCATGTGGCATGACCTGCCTCGTGATAGGCAATCGTCTTTTTCTCTTCGAGGGAGATGATCTTGTTCTTCTTCTCCAGTCCCCCGATGATCCTGTCTATCGCATCAAGGAAGTCCTGCTTCTCAACAACTGTCTTGTTTCCCCTGGCGGCAATGAGGGCAGCCTCATTGCACACATTGGCTATGTCAGCCCCCGAGAAACCCGGCGTCTGCTTGGCAAGAAAGGCTATATCAAACTTCTCGTCAAGCTTGACGGGACGAAGGTGCACCTTGAAGATAGCTTCGCGCTCCTTCAGGTCAGGAAGCTCTACATGTATCTGGCGGTCAAAGCGTCCGGCCCTCAGGAGGGCCTTGTCGAGAATGTCAGCCCTGTTTGTTGCGGCAAGTATTATGACACCGCTGTTGGTGCCGAAGCCGTCCATCTCAGTCAGCAACTGGTTAAGGGTATTCTCGCGTTCATCGTTTGCACCGAAGTTAGGGTTGCGTCCGCGGGCACGGCCTACTGCATCTATCTCATCGATGAAGACTATACACGGGGCCTTCTCCTTGGCCTGCCTGAACAGATCCCTGACCCTTGAGGCACCGACACCCACAAACATCTCAACAAAATCAGATCCGGAGATTGAAAAGAAGGGCACATTGGCTTCACCTGCCACAGCCTTTGCCAGAAGCGTCTTCCCGGTGCCGGGAGGACCTACAAGCAACGCGCCTTTCGGGATCTTGCCGCCAAGAGATGTGTACTTCTTGGGGTTCTTCAGGAAATCAACAATCTCCATCACCTCCGTCTTGGCCTCCTCAAGGCCTGCCACATCATTGAAGTTGATCTTTACATGAGTGTCCTTATCGAATATCTGTGCCTTTGACTTGCCGACACTGAAAATATTTCCTCCGGCACCGCCACTGCCCGAAGCCATCCGCCGCATGAAATATATCCATACAGCGGCAATGAGCAGGAAAGGCAGGATCACCCCCAGGAAGGTTCCGAAGTAGTCTTTCCTGGTCTGGTACTCAAGATGGATCCACTCGGCCTCGCTGTATCCGGCCTTCTCCTGTACTTCCGCAAAGAACTCCTCAAAGAGCTCCACCGTTCCGAAGTTATGGAAATACTGTGGTTTCTGGGGCTGAAGACCGAAGCTCTTCTGCTCCTCAAAATCGGGATAGCGTCCGCTCCTGAGCGAGTCGGCCTTTATGAAGATCTCAGCATGATCTTTGTTAATAACCACTACCTTTTCGATGTCATGATTAATAACCATCTGCTCGATCTCCCTCTGACCGGCTTTCTGGGAGCTCTTGCCGGTAAAGAAGATCTGTACTGCAAAAACTGACAGGATAAGTATTACAAATATCCAGTTCGAATTGAACTTCGGCTTTGTATTCTTATCATTCCTGTTATCCTTTGATGGTTCCTTGTCTTCTGCCATATATCAAACACCTTTCTTTAATACTTTGTCCTCGAGCATGGTTATAGCGCCGTCGGCCCATAATGACTCAAGGTTATAAAATTCCCTGTAAGGCTGCTGGAATATATGAACGAGAATGTCTCCGTAATCAAGCAAGACCCATATGCAGTTTTCTCTGCCCTCGATATGATAAGGCTTGCGCCCGGTCTCACGGCGAACAATATCTTCTACCGACCATGCCAGAGAATCAACCTGTTTTGATGAGGTGGCGTGGCTGATTATGAAGTAGTCGCACACCCTGTTTTCAATTTTTCTCAGATCGATTAACGCCACCTTTTCTCCCTTCTTTTCAAATAACCCCTTAACAACACTATCCCTTACCAGAGTGGCCTCTTTATCGGTTTTTCTCATCAATAATCCTTTCAGAATTAAACAGTTCCTTTTTAATGCCGCAAAATTACGAACATTTATCCGTATTTTCGTCCGGCTCCACTTCTTTTTACAATTAGAATGCCAATTTGTTCATCCTCGCGTTTTATGAGCTTATTATTCACAATAACATCCTTAAGAATCAGAAAACCATGATAATAGGATCATCACTCATACATCATGAAAAAGTGTCATCTACCAACACCGTTGCCTCTTCAATGATCAGCTCGGAGAAGCCCCGGGAAGGGACTGTCATAACAGCCTCATTCCAGGAAAGCGGGAGAGGGCAGACAGGCAACAGCTGGGAGAGCGAGGAGGGCAAGAACCTGCTGATGAGCATTATACTCTATCCTGTCATGATCAGACCGGAAGACCAATTTGTCATTTCACAGATGGTTTCACTGGCTGTCAGTGATCTCGTGCAATCAACCGTTGGTGAGGCATCAGTAAAGTGGCCGAATGACATATATGCCGGAGATGACAAAATAGCAGGTATCCTGATTGAGAACAGCGTGATGGGCCGGAGACTCTGCAGCACAGTTGCAGGTATCGGACTAAATGTGAACCAGAAGGTCTTCAGGAGCGGAGCCCCCAATCCTGTATCACTGACGCAGCTCACAGGAAAGGAGTATGACCTGAAGGTAATCAGGAATGAACTTATCAGCTTCCTGGAAATCCGTTACAAAATGGTTGTCAGCGACAACCGGGAAAGATTGTCGGAGGATTACCACCGTCTGCTTTACAGACGAGGCGAGTGGCACCGCTACAGCGACACCAGGGGTGAATTCACGGGAATGATTGAACGTGTAAGGCCCTCAGGGCTGATTTCGATACGCAGGGAGAACGGCCGGACCAAAGATTACGCTTTCAAAGAGGTTGACTACATCCTCTGATCTTCTCATAACCTTTATACTCCTCTATTACCTTAACAACAGCGTCAAGATATTTCTGGGCTGAGTCTCCCACCAGCATTTTAACGATGGGATTCATATTCACCTCTGCCTTCAGGCAGATACCTGACCGTATTCCGTTTTCATAATCGATCATCACATGTACCATCACCCTGCCCGTTAACATCATTTCTGCGGCGTAGCTCACCATTGTGTGCGGCATGGCATCGTTAAGCTCAACAGTAACCTTACCGGTATTTTCTACCCTGAAAGAACAAGTGTCTTCGGTGGCCTGCCAGTCGGTAATGATGCCTTCAGGCACCACCGATCTGAAATTCCGCATGTCAGTCAGGAAGGTGTAGAGGTCACTGTCACCGCAGGGGACGAAACCCTTCCTGCTTGTATATGTTGTAACTGGACTCATTTGATCTCCTTTCCCCATTCCGACGGGTTGGTTCTCCATTCCTTCAGCGTCTCTACATCATTCTGAGAGATATATCCCGACGCTGCCGCCATCTCAACCAGTACGTTATAATTGCTCAGTGTGTCGAGACGGCAATCTTCAGCCGCAAATGAATCAGCAGCCTTGCCGAAGCCGTATGTGAAGATGGCGATCATGCCGAGCACCTCGCTTCCGGCTTCACGGAGAGCGCGCACTGCCCCCAGGCTGCTTCCGCCGGTAGAGATAAGATCCTCAATTACAACCACCTTCTGCCCCTTCTCATAGTGACCTTCGATCTGGTTACCCAGCCCATGGTCCTTGGCACCCGACCTGACATATATGAATGGGAGAGCCAGCCTGTCTGCCACCAACGCTCCGTGAGCGATAGCACCGGTTGCCACACCGGCGATCAGCTCTGCCGCAGGATATAACTCCCTTACCCGGACAGCAAATGACTCCCTGATAAAAGTACGCACCTCGGGAAATGAGAGTGTCTTGCGGTTGTCGCAGTAGATGGGCGACCTCCATCCTGAGGCCCAGGTAAAAGGTTTTGCCGGTTGTAATTTAATTGCTTTAATTTGTAACAGATATTCTGCAGTTCGTTTTGCTATATCATCCATATGCTGAGGTATAAAGTCTATTTTGACAACAGGGTGATTACTCTCTCTCCCGAGCCCGACAGGGTGCAAAAATATGCCCTTTTCCACAAATACAATGAGAGAGAGGAGCTCTATGCCCAAATATCACAGTTTGCCGTCAATAATGACATGCCTTCCCTTAATATTTATTCATCTGATATCAACAACCTGTGGGAAGTTTTCAGCAAATGGTTCGTGGTTACGGAGGCTGCCGGAGGGCTCATCGGACATCCCTCAGGCAGGTATCTGTTTATCAAGCGATACGGAAGGTGGGATCTGCCAAAAGGGCATATAGAAAAGGGTGAGTCACCTGAGCAGTGCGCACTGAGGGAGGTGGAGGAAGAGTGCAACCTGCGGGGGCACATGATTATTGCTCCCCTGCTGCCGAGCTATCATACATACCTGTATGATAACAAGCCATATATGAAAAAGACACACTGGTTCCGTATGAGTTACGGCGGGGAGATGATAACGGAGCCGCAGGCCGAGGAGGGAATCACACATGCTGAATGGCTGGCACCGGACGAGATAGCAAAGATCAAATCAAACACCTTCCAGTCTCTCCTTGATCTCCTTAACTACACCCTCAGGGTCAGATGATCACTTACTGAGGTATTTCGAGATCTTTATTGCTTTCGGAACGAATATCGAGGCGTCACCACCCTTGATAATTATGTCACGCACAATTGTGGAATTAACCGGGGTGTGCTCTGTCCCGGTAAGAAGGAAGAGTGTCTCAACCTCAGGAGCCATCATCCTGTTCATATGCCCCAGCGCCCTCTCGTATTCAAAATCAGCTGAGGTGCGCAATCCTCTGAGAATGTACCCGGCTTTCTTCTCACGGCAGAAATTGACGGTCAGGCCGCTGAACCTGGTCACCTCAATCTTTTCCTCACCCATGAAGACATCAGATATCATCCTGAGCCTGTTCTCAATAGTGAAGAGATTCTTCTTTTCAGCATTCTCCCCGACGGCAATGATGATCATGTCAAAGAGAGGCAGAGCGCGTTTTACAATTGCTTCATGACCAACTGTAAAAGGATCGAACGAACCCGGGAAAACAGCTATCTTCTTCATTTGCATTACTTTGATAATCAGTCAAAATTAATATCCCTGGCATTGGTCACCCTCTGCCTCAGGAGCGAATGGTCAAGAACATCCATTATTGTATCGACATATCTGAACTTCACTCCGCGAACATACTTTTCATTTATCTCCTCCACATCCTTCCGGTTCAGCGCCGATAGTATTATCTCCCTGATGCCGGCACGCTTGGCGGCAAGTATCTTCTCCTTGATGCCGCCAACAGGCAGCACCTTGCCTCTGAGGGTGATCTCACCCGTCATTGCCACATACTTTTTGACCTTTCTCTGGGTAAAGGCAGATGCTATTGATGCGGCCATGGTAATGCCTGCCGAGGGCCCGTCCTTCGGTATGGCACCCTCCGGAACATGAATGTGAATATTCCACTTTTCGGAGAAGGTATCCGGTAAGTCGAGCAAGGGGGCATGAGCCTTGAGATACTCGAGGGCTATGACAGCCGACTCCTTCATCACCTCTCCGAGGTTTCCGGTCAGGGTCAGATTGCCCTTCCCACGGCTAAGGCTGGTCTCAACAAAAAGAATTTCACCTCCGGTGACGGTCCAGGCCAGTCCTGTAACCACACCTGCCTGCTCATTGCCACCGTAAATATCTTTAAGGTATTTCGGAGGACCCAATATCTCCGCAACATTCTCAGATGAGACCTCTCCCTCAGGTGTTTTATCAAAGGCGATCTCCTTAGCCCTTGATCTGACAAGCTTTGCAAGCCGCTTGTCGAGCTCCCTCACTCCTGACTCACGGGTATATTTCTGGATTATCTCCTCTATCACCGGTTTCTTGATTATAAACTGACTGGCCGTGACGCCGTGTGCCTCGAGCTGCCTGGGGATGAGATGGTTAACGGCTATCTCTCTCTTTTCTTCGACCAGGTAGCCTGATATCTCGATGAGCTCCATCCTGTCGCGCAGGGCAGGGCTGACTGTTGAGAGGGTATTGGCGGTGGCAATGAAAAGCACCTTTGACAGATCAAATTCAAGTTCGAGGAAGTTATCGTAGAAGTGTGTATTCTGCTCAGGATCGAGCACCTCAAGCAACGCAGAGGAGGGGTCACCCCTGAAGTCTTGTCCCACCTTGTCTATCTCATCAAGGATGAAGACGGGGTTTGATGAGCCGGCACGACGTATATTCTGCACCACCCTGCCCGGCATGGCGCCTATATATGTC
>JAKEGI010000010.1 GCA_022615595.1 Bacteroidales bacterium
CATGGCTGAGGAGCTCAGTCTGCTGCTGCCCCCCGAGACAGCCTTTGATGAGGCTGCCCTGCAGGCCTTTCTTGTCAGGAAGAGAGGCAGGAAAGATTTTGGTATGAGTATCATAAGGCGCTCCGTCGATGCACGCAGGTCAGACATCAGGGTAAATGTCACGGTAAGAATCTATGACCATGATGAGCAGCCTGAAGTGATAGCTCCTTTCAGGATCAGAGATGTCAGCAGATCTCGTGAGGTGATCGTTGCCGGCAGCGGACCGGCTGGTCTCTTTGCCGCGATGAGGCTCATTGAGTCAGGACTGAAGCCAATCGTCATCGAGCGTGGCAGGGAGGTGAAAGAGCGCAAAAGGGATGTTGCGGCAATAAGTACGAGGCACATCGTTGAGCCTGATTCGAACTATTGTTTCGGGGAGGGAGGAGCGGGCACCTTCTCCGACGGAAAGCTTTACACAAGATCAAAGAAGAGGGGTGACAACAGAAGGGTTCTGGAGTTGCTGGTACTCCACGGTGCGGACCCTGCAATACTTTATGAAGCACATCCGCATCTCGGGACAGACAGGCTGCCGGGAGTGATCACCACTATCCGGGGCAGCATCACAGAGGCAGGAGGAGAGATGCTCTTCGGGCACCGGATTACCGGCATTATGATCGGGAAGGGTCTCTTCAGGGGGGTGGAGGTGAATGAAAGCATGGTTCTGAAGGCAGATGATATCATCATGGCGACAGGTCATTCTGCCCGCGATATTTACCATCTTCTTGCAGAGAGCGGGGTGAGGCTTGAATACAAACCCTTTGCAATGGGCGTAAGGGTGGAACATCCGCAGGAGCTCATAGACCGGATCCAGTACCATGGCAAACCCAGAGGGAAGTACCTGCCTGCGGCGGCCTACACCCTCGCCACACAGGTAAGGGGGAGGGGCGTATACTCTTTCTGCATGTGCCCGGGAGGATTCATGGTGCCCTCGGCTACTTCACCGGGTGAGGTGGTGGTCAACGGCATGTCTCCCTCGCGCCGAAACTCCCCCTGGGCTAACAGTGGCATTGTGACTGAGATCAGGGAGGAGGATGCCATGAGATACGGCGGCACTCTTCTTCCAGGACTGAGCTACCAGTCTCTGCTTGAGAGGCAGGCTTGGCAGGAGGGAGGCATGACCCAGCGGGCACCGGCACAGAGGCTTGTTGACTTCGTCGAGGGCAGATCATCTGCATCGCTGCCGAAAGGATCATACTTCCCGGGACTGACACCCTCACCTCTTCATGAATGGTTGCCTGATGAGATGTCGTCGAGGCTGAGGGAGGGATTCCGTGAATTCGGCAGGAAGATGAGAGGATATCTCACCAATGAGGCACTGGTTGCTGCCGTGGAATCGCGAACCTCGTCACCGGTGCGCATAACCCGTGACCCTGAGGGGCTTAATGCAGTCAATATCTCCGGAATTTATCCGGCAGGTGAAGGAGCCGGCTATGCAGGAGGCATCGTCTCATCGGCATTGGACGGTATACAGGCAGCTGAAAAAATAGCGGAGAAGTACACGGTTTAAATGTTCCATGGTTTCATTGTTTCAATGTTTCAGGACTACATAACTTCGATTGAACTCTGAAACTCTGAAACTCTGAAACTCTGAAACTCTGAAACAAATTATAACCTCCGCCGTGCAAACTCCGAGCAGATTATTGCAGCGGCCATGCTGACATTCAGAGACTCGATCCCTGCCATTGGCTTTTCAGGCCCGGGAATGGTGATGCGGGCTGTTACATGATCAAGCAAACCATCTGAAATGCCCTTTGACTCGTTTCCCAGAAGGATAATTCCATTAGGGGTCAGAGCAGATTCATAGACTGACCTGCCGTCAATGGTAGCACCATAGACAGGTATTCCTGCCACGCGTGCCTCCTTAAGCACATCCTCCAGCGACAGGTAATGCACTCTGACATGCATGAAGGCACCCATTGACGCCTGTATCACCTTCGGATTATAGACATCAACACAGTCGGCCGAACAGATAATGTCCTTTATCCCGAACCAGGCCGCGATGCGTATTATAGTTCCCATATTGCCCGGATCCTGGACATACTCAAGGGCAATTGCCAGGCTATCGGCAAGCCTCTCCAGGTTGAAGTCCGGTTTCTTCATGGCAGCCACAGCCAGCACGTTATGGGGAGTCTTAAGCGAACTGATGCGTCTCAGGTCATCATAGCTCACCGTGACTGTCTCGTCAGCCATCACGGTAACTCTCTCAGGCTCACCGTCGAGCCATTCGGGCTTTGCCGCAAGGAGCACCACCCTGTTGCCGGCCATAAGGTATTCCCTGACGACTTTGTCACCCTCAATGACAAAGAGCGAACTCTCCTCCCTTACCTTCTTTTTCTGCAGTGAGAGTATCATTTTCGCCTGGTGCCGCGTCATCATCTTATGCATCTTTCGCTAATTGAAAATAGAGTTTATAATGATATATTTGCTACTGCTATTTTGCCTGCATATTGATCAATCAGAGAACAAATATAGAAATTACTGTTCCCAAACTGAGCCTGTTGTTGCTCATTATTTTGGCGGCAACCTCATGTAACCCCACCAAATATGTTCCCCCGGATGAGGTGCTGCTTAGCAGAAATAATCTCGTGGTTGAGAAGAGCAGGGAGCCTCTTCCGGCTACCCTGAACAGCGGCAGCATGAAGCCTTATATCAGGCAGCAGCCGAACAAGCGCATTTTTGGCTCGCGGTTTCACCTGGGTCTTTATAACCTGTCTAATATCGAGAAGGAGAAGTGGCCTAACGGCTGGCTCAGAAAAATCGGAGAGGAACCAGTCATATTTGACTCTCTCGCTGCCGACCGGTCAAGAGATCAGTTGGCCAGCTACCTGGCGTCAAAAGGATATTTCAATGCTCTTGTCCAGAATTCTGTCGAGGTGAGCAGGCAGGAGGCGGAGGTCTTTTACATGGTCACACCTGGCAGGCCTTATACCATAGCAAATATCAGATATGAGATTCAGGACACCATTCTGTCAAGTCTGATACTGATGGATACCGTGAACTGCCTTTTCGAGAGAGGCATGACTTATGATGTCGACCTTCTGCGGGCGGAGCGGCAGAGGCTGGAGCGATACATAAGGGACATAGGGTACTATGGCTTCTCTGCCGAGGATATCTTTTTCAGGGTTGACAGTTCACTGATGAGCCGCCAGGTCAATGTACAGTATGTTGTTACACGGAAATCAACCCTTGACAGCCAGGGGAGGCTTGTCCAGACCAATCATATCAGGCACCGCATCAGGGATGTCTATGTCTTTCCGGAGTTTGATCCAAGACAAGCCCTGACTGGCGGGGAAGAGTACGCCCTTACATTTGATACCACCTATTTTGCAGGGATCTATTTTGTATCACCGCCGGGTAAATGGCTCATAAAACCGGAGGTTTTAAAACAGTCATTGTATATACCCCCCGGTTCCCCGTTCAGCATATCCAACACGGAGCAGACGCAGGCTCATCTTGCTGCCCTGAAGAACCACAGGCTGGTCAATGTCAACTTCCTTGATCCGGGTATTCCTGCCGGAGGCGGACGCAACGAAGGTCTGCTTGACTGCATGATACAGCTTACACCTCTTCCGAGACAGTCGTTCACTGTAGAGTTTGAAGGTACCAACTCGGGGGGCAACCTGGGCGGTGCGGTAAACTTCATATACCAGAATAAGAGCCTGTTTCGGGGGGCAGAGAACTTCAGCATGAAGCTCAAGGGCGCATATGAAGCTCTGACCGAGGATGTTGCAGAGATCAAAAGCTCACAGGAGTTTGGTATCGAAACCAGTCTGCGCCTGCCGAAGTTCCTTATGCCATTCCCGGCCAAGGAAAATTTCATACGCAAGCATGATCCGAAGACCTTGATACTCGCAGGGTATAACTATCAGAAGATGCCGGTCTATACCAGGACGATCGCCAACCTGACGCTGGGTTATTCATGGAAGGGTAACAGGTATACCACCAACACAATCAATCCACTGGTAATAAATGCTGTGGATATCAAGAACATGGATCCTGCCTTTCAGGCAAAGGTTGACACCACATCATACCTGGCCTATTCTTACCGCCCTGTAATGATTGTGGGAGGAAACTACAGCATGGTCTTCAATAACCAGGTGATCCAGAACTCAATCGATTACTGGTATCTGAGGCTTGGAATCAACCTGGCAGGGAACCTGTTGTCAGCTGCCTATAAAATTGCCGATGCCACCAGGACCGAAGACGGCTACCTGCTTGCCGGGCAACCTTTTGCGCAGTTTGTCAAGCTGGAGGCTGATGCCAGCTACCACTACAGGATCAATGAAGCAAGTACTGTCGTTTACCGGGCCTTTACCGGGCTGGGGCTCTCATATGGCAACTCCAGGGTAATGCCGTTTGAGGAGCAGTATTTCGGAGGCGGCGCCAATGACCTCAGGGCATGGACCGTCAAGACACTGGGGCCCGGTTCTTACGATCCTGATATTGAGAGTGACACTACATTTCTCTACCAGATAGCCGACATAAAGCTCGAGGCAAACTTTGAATACCGGTTCAAGCTCTTCTGGATAATGGAAGGGGCTACATTTATTGATGTGGGTAACATCTGGACTTTAAGGGAAGATACTGACAGGCCGGGAGGACAATTCAAATTCAACAGGTTCATTGATGACATGGCTGTTGGTACCGGGCTCGGACTGAGGTTTGACATTAAGTTTGTCCTGCTCAGGGCCGATTTAGGTCTCAAACTGCGTGACCCTCAGATAGCCTCCGGTTCGAAATGGATACCTCTCAGCAGGCCATACAGTTTCCGTGATGATGTGGCGTTTGTTGTGGGAATCGGTTACCCGTTCTGATGCTTCGCTCTGAAGACGGAAGACGGAAGACGGAAGACGGAAGACGGAAGACGGAAGACGGAAGATGGAAGACGGAAGACCGAAGACCGAAGACCGAAGAGACCCAAAACCACTTCCTTCCCCTTCCCCTTAACCTTAACCTTAACCTTAACCTTAACCTTAACCTTAACCTTAACCTTAACCTCCCTCCCTGCCTGCTGCCTATTGACTTTCTCCTATGTTTTACCTAAATTGCCCTGTCTCTTGCTGTAACATTGTGAAGTCATTCAGAAAAATCATCTCCGGGCTGATCGGTTTTGACCGCAGGGAGAGGCGGGGTAGCTATATTCTGTCGATACTTCTCCTCCTTCTTCTGCTCATAAGGGTTATTGCCCTCAGGCCCGGCAATGAACCTGTCAATACTGACCTGATCGCACCTGGTAATATCAGTATGCAGGGAGAGGCTGCAGAAACCGGGGAGGCTCTCCTCTTCAGGTTTGATCCCAACACTGTATCATTTGATGAGCTTCTCAGGCTCGGTCTGACTGAACGGCAGGCCACCACTCTCATAAACTACAGGTCGGCAGGTGCCAGGTTCGAAGAACCGGGTGACATCAGAAGGGTGTATGGGATTGATTCCGCCGAAGCTGTTCAGCTTATGCCCTGGATATCAATAAAGGAAACAGCAGATGATCCGGTTGGCACAGAGAAAATTCCGTCACGGCAGACAATAGATTCAGTTGTCACGGCAGAGGAACCGCCTGTTCTCCTGTTGGATATCAATCTCTGCTCCGCTGCTGATCTCCTGCTGCTTCCCGGCATCGGACCCGTACTCTCTGAAAGGATCATCAAATACAGGAAGCTTCTCGGGGGGTTCGTGGCAACTGGTCAGCTGACAGAGGTTTACGGTCTCGACAGTGTCGTATTCTCTCATATTGAAGAGCGGCTGACTGTCACTTTTGACTCCGTCGGCCTGCTCATGCTTGACAGTTGTTCATACAGCGAGATGGCCAGGCATCCATATATAGGACCAGTGTCAGCCGGGCTGATCATGAAGTACCGGTCTCTCATGGGCAGACCAGTAACTCTCGGTGACCTTGTCAGCCAGCACCTGCTGACTCATGAACAGGCTATTCGTTTTGCTCCCTATATTAAGCCGTCAGAGGGGGTCAAAAGAGATGATTATGAATTTATTTCAACAAAAGTTTTGAAATGAGTTTCAGACATATTAATTTTGCGGCTCGTTTTAACATAAAGTTGAATTATGATCATTGTACCGGTAAAAGAAGGCGAGAACATTGACAGGGCTCTTAAGAAATTCAAGAGGAAATTTGAAAAGACGGGTGTAATCCGTGAGCTCAGGTCACGTCAGGCTTTCATCAAACCCTCCGTACGCCGCAGGGAAGAGATAAAGAAAGCCATATATGTTCAGGGTCTGCAGCAGGAAGATGAATAGTATCTTCACTGCTCTGTTTATCTGAAAAAAAAATATAAAAAGGTTCCTTTTATGGAGAGAAAGGAATCGTTCCTGCAGTATATCCGGACCGAGAAGCGTTATTCCCGGCACACCGTACGTTCTTACCAGAACGATTTAGATCAGTTTTTTGTATGGCTAGGTGAATATGACCCTGAGGTCAGACCTGAGAGTGTCTCCTCCGGCGATGTGAGGGCATGGATGGTCTCTCTCATAGAGGGTGGAGCTGCCATTGCCACGGTGCACAGGAAGATGTCAGCCCTGAGGGCTTTTTACCGCTATTTGAGAAAGCACGGCCCGGGTAATGCTGATCCGATGTCAGGAGTGAGGCTTCCCAGGAAGCCAAAGCAGTTGCCTGTGTTTGTTGCAGAGGATGCCCTTGCAAAACTTCTCGATGAGTACGATTTCGGAGATAATTTTTCAGGAATTCGTGACAGAACTATCGTGGAAATTTTGTATCTTACAGGCATGAGGCGTTCAGAACTGATTAGCCTGAGTGATGAGGATATTGATCTCTCTTCAGGCCAGGTTAGGGTGACAGGTAAGCGCAGCAAGCAGAGAATAATTCCTTTGACAAATACTTTCATAAAATCACTTGAGGTCTATCTGGAGGCCCGGAAGAAAGATGTTCCGGAAGCCAGGTGGTTTTTTGTCACCGAAAAGGGTAACAAGATGTACGATAAGAGTGTTTATAATATCGTAAAGAGATACCTTTCGATGGTGACAACAGTCGAAAAGAAGAGTCCTCACGTGCTCAGGCACACTTTTGCCACCCATATGCTGAATCACGGTGCTGACCTCAACTCTATCAAGGAGTTGCTTGGCCACGCCAGTCTGTCGGCTACACAGGTTTATACGCACAACACGTTTGAACAGTTAAAGAAAGTATACAAACAGGCTCATCCAAGAGCTTAATCAGTTAAGTAAAGGAGGTACTGCCATGAACATTCAGATCCATTCGGTCAGGTTTGATGCTGACAAGAAGTTAATTGATTTTGTAACGCAGAAGGTGAACAAACTTACCATGATCAGTGATGACATAGTTAACGCGGAGGTGTTTCTCAGGCTTGATCATGATGAGACGAGGGAGAATAAGGTCACTGAGATCAAGGTAGAATATCCGCGGGGTCCTCTTTTTGCCCGCAAGCAGAGCAAGACATTTGAGGAAGCTACGGACCAGGTAATAGATGCGCTTAAGAAGCAGATAGTCAAACAGAAGGCGAAGTTGCGGGGAGAGTAGGCCGGGTGTTTAAAAAAAACTTGGGATATTATTTGAGATTTGAAATATAAATTTCTACATTTGCAAACCGATTTTTGAGGGTATTCTTCTCAGAAATCGGTCGTTCTTTCAAATGCCGATGTAGCTCAGTTGGCCAGAGCAGCTGATTTGTAATCTGCAGGTCGGGGGTTCGAATCCCTTCATCGGCTCATGTAATGATGAATATGTGTATGTCTAACCAGACATGCTCTGTTTTGAACGGGGAGATACCAAAGTGGCCAACTGGGGCAGACTGTAAATCTGTTGTCGAATGACTTCGTAGGTTCGAATCCTGCTCTCCCCACACAAACAGAGAAGTTCAGTGACACAATCCTTTACCGGAGGTGTCATCGGCTCTGGTGACAAATATAAGCGGGAGTAGCTCAGTTGGTAGAGCATTAGCCTTCCAAGCTAAGGGTCGCGGATTCGAATTCCGTCTCCCGCTCA
>JAKEGI010000131.1 GCA_022615595.1 Bacteroidales bacterium
ATTTGCCCACTCATTGTTAGTTTTTGTATAGGAAGCAACTTTGGATGACCTGTTAGGCACTTCCTTTAACGGATTGTCAACGATTGTGACTCCGCAGTTCTCTCCCAGCACCGGATATATCTGAACGTCACTGAAATTATTGTATACAATGATCAAGTTAAGAAGATATTCCACATATGCTGAATTATGATTTGCCAGAGTAATGGACTTTGTGCCTGTCAGTGTGCCGATGCTTGTATTCAGTTTGGCAGTAACAGTATAAGGGCCCTTGCGCATAAAAGTATGATGTATAACCTCATCCTTCCCTCCTGTTACCTCTGTACTTCCGTCGCCAAAATTCCAGACAATGTTAGTAACACTCTGACCGGCAGGTATCGAATAACCTGTCACCGAACATGCTACGTCATTGTCAACGCCTTCTGTTGCATTGACAGTAAACGTAATGGAAGGCCTGACATAGCCCTTTGGAATAAGGTAATAATGCCACAACGTCCAGGCCTCATAAGAGCTGTAGCAAACCAGTTCAAGAAGGTTCTCCTCCACCTTCACAATCTTGTATTCGTTGTTCTTGGCTCCTACGTCAAAACAGGGGAAGATAGGCTTGGCTCCGTTAAGCACAATCCAGTCTGCACCGCTCTTCTCTACTATCATCCAGGTACCTGTTGTCGGCGTCGCATAGTCAACGTCGTAATCACCATTATTCACACGTGGATTCAGATATATCGATGCAAGGGCAGGGTCGTTCGCCCTGTAACCCTTTACATAGCTTACACCATTGCTGTTATATGTAACCACAAATTCATTCAGTACAAAGGTGATCTCATCGTCCATAAGACCGGTTCCGCTTTTTCCGTTTGGAGGGCAAGCCCACCACTCCATTCCGGTTCCGGGAGGGTCGCTAGGGCCAACGCCAATGTGCCCTGTTGTTTCGACGTCAAGAACCCAGGTTTTTCCGTCAGCATCTTCGGCACCACCGGTGAGATTGACATATACCGGGTCGGTGAAGATCGAAAAATCAGTCACGGGCTGGGTGTAGGTTTTTTTGATTGAACCCATACCACCCTTCGTAAGATACGTCATTGTAATGTCATAATCACCTTCAAGGGAATACTTGATCTCATTTGAGGGTCCGGTTCCCTTCATACCATTGCCGAAATCCCATGAAGGAATACCGGTAACAGTTGATGTATTGGTAATTATCACATGGAATTCATCACTCCCCGGAGTGATTGCGAAGTTGAGCTGATCAGCAGTCGGAGGCAGGCCTATGTCAGGCTTATCCTTCATCTGAGGCTCGCAGGCTGTCATCAGGAAGATTACCGTAATGAGGCCTGTCAGACTTGTTTTGTATAATATGTTTTTCATCATGTTTTTATTTTATTCATTTCAATAAATGAACCTGTATGTTTTCTACAGATAAGCCGGAACCATCTGTTTGAGAACGCCTGCATTCATATTTCTTATCTCAGTTGCCGGGATCGGGAACATTCCCCATGAGTCAGCCTTGAATGCCCTGTTGGTAAAGTCTCCAGGGTTTGGAATGCCTGAAGGAACAACGAAACTGGCATTTATCTGCTGCTCGGCATATGTGAGTCCTCTTCTGAGCAGGTCCCATTTCCTGAGGCCTTCACCCCCGAATTCAACTCGTCTTTCATGATAGATGTCATCAAGAGTGATTGAAGCTTTGGCAGCACCTGCACCGAGGGCCCGGGTCCTGACCTGGTTGAAATAACCGGCAGCTTTTGTTGGATTATCCGCAAGCCACACCTCTGCAGCCATCAGCAAGACATCTGCATACCTGATATCCATATGATTACGCGGAAAGTTATGGGCTGGCTCACCTCCCGAACCAATATAATCGGCACGAGCCATGTACTTCCTGTTGAAATATCCTGTATTCATAAAGGCCCTGTTATAGCTCGTCAGGTTTGCCTCGGCATCATAGAGTGTGGCGTACTTTCTCGGGTCACCTGATTCAAACTCGTTGGCCAGACTCCATGTTGGCACTGAAAATGACCATCCAGGAAATACATTTGCATCACCGGCGGGATTACGTACACCAAGCCAAACCGATGAGAAATTGCCATTTATGTTCCATCCGCCCCAGTCGCCCGACTTAGCCTTATCTGAATATTGTATCTCAAGCACTGCCTCACTGTTATTCTGATTGTCCCAGTCAAAGAGGTCAGCATAGTCAGCCACGAGTGTATATCTTCCGTCGGTAATGACCTGATCGAGGGCTGTCTGAATGTAACCCTTGTTGATCACCGTTGTTCCGTCACCCCACTGCTGTGCGGTGAGACCAAGCCCTGAAATAGCGCTCATTCCCGTATGATACAGGTAAATGCGAGCCATCAGAGCCTGCGCCGCGTATTTTGAAATACGTCCCTTTTCAGATGCAGCGATATCCTTTGGAAGGCCGGCAGCTGCATCGAGCAGATCAGAGGCAATTAGTGTGAAGACTTCACCGGGAGTGCTCTGAGCTACATTCTTGTAATCCTCAACATCAGGCAATACCTCAGTGATGATTGGTACCCATCCGTAATGACGTACCAGATCCCAGTAGAAATAGGCACGAAGAAACTTAACCTCAGCTTCAAATCTTTCCTTGAGACCTTCAGTTTCCCATTCAATACCATCCTGCTTCTGCAGATAAAGATTTGCACGATAAATGCCTGAATAACAACGGGTCCAAAGATCAGACGCGGAATTATTCTCAGGTTCCATCTTAAATGACTCCATATCCTGCCACTGGCTCATGTCAGAGGCGTCTGAACCGCCACAGAAAGAATCATCGGAATAGATATCCGACATTGTTGGTACGAACTGCCAGTTCTGCACAGCATATGCATCATACACCGCGGTGACAGCGAGGAAACCCTGCTCCTCTGTTTTGTAGTAGTTTGCTTCCGTCTGCCCGGTCATTGGCTCCAGCTGAAGGAACTCCTCTGAACAGGAGATCGCCGAAACCATGAGAGTCAGCAGAAAGAGACTGTATAATATTGACTTTTTCATTACTTAGGTTTTTTTTGCGATGTTAAAATGTAACATTTATACCGGTCATGAAGGTACGCGGCTGAGGATAGATACCATGATCAACTCCGTTGTCAAACACTCCACCACCTATCTCGGGATCAAATCCCTGATAGTCTGTGAATGTAAGCAGGTTCTCAGAAGAGGCATATACACGAAGCTTTGTTATCCTCAGGACGTTGGTCACACTTTTGGGAAGAGTGTATCCGAGAGTAATGTTCCTGAGTCTTACAAAGCTGCCATCATTAATGAAGAAGTCGCTTACGGTCTTCATGTTCAGGTTGTTGTCAACAAAAGTAACCCTGGGGTAATAATCGGAAGTCCCCTCACCGGTCCATCTGTTGAGCCAGTCAGCACGGTAATTGGTGCCATTCATGTCATACCTTCTTGTTGCATCGTATATCTCCTGGCCTACAGCGGCATAAAGGAAAAGATTGAGATCAAAGCCGTACATCTCTGCATTGAGGTTCAATCCTCCCGTGAAATCGGGGAAAGGAGCACCTATCTTTACTCTGTCAGCGTCGCTGATGGAACCGTCTCCATTGAAGTCAACGAATTTGATGTCGCCGGGCTGAGCGTTTGGCTGTATCTTGGCACCGCTTGAACTCTTGTAATTGTCTATTTCAGCCTGGTTTTGGAAAATGCCTGCAGTTCTTACCCCGTAGAATACCCCCATGGATGTTCCCGGCTCTGCATAAAGCACTCCACTCTGGCCAAAGCCGCCGGAGCCTCCCTGAAGACGCTGCTCTGCATTCCTGATCTCAAGAACTTCGTTATTGTTGAAAGCTCCGTTGACAGATGTTGTGAGGAACAGATCTCCGAGTTGCTTCCTGTAACCCACCTCGAATTCAAACCCTGAGTTTCTCACTGACCCTCCGTTGATAATAGGGGCCGAGTTACCGACAAGAGCAGGAACCGGAGCTGTTACCAGCCAGTCCTTTGTTGTCTTAATATAATAATCCAGGGTAAAGGTCAGGCTGCTGTTGAGAGTGGCAATATCAAGTCCTATGTCCGTCTGTTCTGAAGTTTCCCACTTCAGTGACGGGTTGGCAATCCTTGTAGGCTGAGTGCCGTTGTATTGCGTCTTACCGGAACCATAGTAATATATATTCTGATTACCTATGACAGAGGTGTAACCGAAGTTACCGATATTTTCGCTCCCGTTCTGCCCCCAGCTGACTCTCAGCTTAAGCATGTTGATATGATCGCTGAGGTCAGCCATAAAGTTTTCCCTGGATATTACCCAGCCTGCAGATACTGACGGGAATACACCGTATTTGTTCTCATCACCGAAACGTGAAGAGCCGTCTCTCCTTATAATGGCCGTTACCATGTAGCGGTCAAGCAGGTCATAGTTTACACGGGCAAAGAGAGATGAAACAGTATGATCAGAATAGCCTCCTCCTGCGTTGGCGCTCTCCGGGTCGGTGGCGTTATCAAGGTATGAGTGCTCAAAATCATCAAAGATCAGGTCATTCTTTCCTCCCCAAAGGTTTTCATGCATATCCTTGAAAGCCCCTGTTCCGGCAAGGAAAGTGAAGTTATGGATGTCAAATGATTTCGTATAGGTAAGAGTGTTTTCAAAGTTCCACCTTGACCAGAGATCAATACCCTTATAGGCCTTGTCAATGACACTGAAATGCATTGCATCAAGATAATATTCAGGTGTGTAGGAATCAGTCATTACCTGGGCCCACTCACCTCCAAATGATGATCTGAAGACAAGACCCCTGAGGGCTTCGGATATTTTGCCGAAGTCAAACTCACCGTAAAGGTTACCAACAAGCTTGCTTGTCCTTGTTTTTGAATTAGTATAGTAGAGCAGGGCAACCGGGTTGGTAATCTCCTGCAGTCCAATACCGTAAGCTTCAGGCGTTCCCCATGTACCATCCGAGAAAGTGACCGGAACTATTGGAGGCATATTGAGCGCCTGGGCAAGACTGGTGCCGAAATGGTCATTGGTGGCTATTCCCTTGCTTGTGATGCTTACAAGGTTAACATTGCCTCCAAGTTTGAAGAAACCGAATGTTCCGGCAGCATTTAGCCTGTATCCTATTTTTTCAAAGTTTGATTTGCCTTCACCTACAATACCATCCTGATTGAAATAGTTCAGAGAGGATGAATACTCGAGCTTGTCAGTCCCACCTGTGAAAGAGAGAGCATGGTTCTGCTTTGGTGCATTGTAGTAGAACATTTCGTCCTGCCAGTCTGTGTCAGCTGTGAAGCTGTCAATCTGCGCCTGACTGAATTTTGGTCCCAGCCCGCCGTTTATTGAGGCCTCATTAGTGATCATTATATACTCATCTGAATTGAGCAATGGTATCTTTTTCCAGGGATTCTGTATACCGTAATATCCGTCGTATGTAACAGTAAATCTTGTATCCCTCTGTCCTGACTTTGTTGTTATAAGCACAACGCCGTTTGCACCTCTGGCACCGTAGATCGCAGCCGAGGCGGCATCCTTCAGGACTTCAATTGATTCGATATCACCGGCGTTCAGGAAGTCTGTTCCTGCACCGCTCATCGGTAAGCCGTCGATAATATAAAGAGGCTCAGCATCGCCGTTAGTTCCGGCTCCCCTGATACGCACAGAAATATTGTCACCTGGCTGTCCCGAATTGGCTGTAATAACAACTCCGGCAGTTTTACCCTGCAGTGACTGCGTTACACGCATGTCAGCCGATTTTCTGAGCTCGTCACCATCAACCTTTGCAATGGCCCCGGTGACAAGGCTCTTTTTCTGAGTACCGTATCCAACGACGATAATCTCATCCATAAGTTCCATATCCGATACCATAACCACGTCTATGGTAGAGCTCGTTGTTACTAGTTTCTCCTGTGGCCTCATGCCTACAAAGGAGAATACCAGTGTGGAGTTTGCGGGTACATTGTTAAGAGCATAATACCCGTTCAGGTCAGTCAAAATCCCTGTTGTGGTTCCCTTTACGGTAACTGCCACTCCGGGAAGAGGCTGACCATCGTCTGATGACGTTACAACCCCCTTGATCTGCAGTCCCTGCGCATTCAATGACAGTGAACAGGCGACCAATAAAAGGGTCAGGATAGTCTGTTTCATAGATTTCACTTAGAGTTTTAGGTTAGTTTAGTTGAATCGACAGGCCAATCGCCGGCATGCCGAAAAGCCAGGGTAAAGCTACACAATGAAACTAAAAGCAAGTCGTGAATGGCTACTTCAATAATACATCAATAGGCAAGAAACTATACAACAATAATACATCATTTAATTATATATACTACTCATATACAATACTATAATAAATTGTATCTTATTTAGGTATTACAACAATACGGAATCTGAATACAACAGACTATTTGAGCAGGCTATATACTGAGAAGCAGACCTGTCAGGTTTGTATCCCTGTTAATTCCCATCTTCTTTCTCACCCTGTAGCGGCATATCTCGACACCGCGTACAGAAATGTTCATCAGCGGAGCTATCTCTTTCGTTGATATATTCATTTTCAGGAATGCGCACATCCTCAGCTCGGTGGGAGTAAGTGCCGGATATTTGGCCTTAAGCCTGCCTAGAAAATCCTCATGGACCTCGTCAAAAGCGACTTCAAATATTTCCCTCTGTTTGTTGCTGTCAACCTCGCGGTTGAGCCTGTTAATGATCTGCAAAATCCTGTTACCGACTTTTTCGTCCTGGCAGTTTGATTTCAGGTTCTGAAGTTCCTCCTTTATTTTAAGAAGGAATTCATTTTTGCGTACCAGGTTCATGGCCTGATTGGCAAGCTCCTTATCACGTTGGATCATCTCTGTCTGAAATTTTTCACTTCTTATCCTGATAATCTCCTTCTCTGTCTCCAGTGCCTGCCTGATATACTCCTGCTCCTTAGCCCTGTATACCCGGAGGTTATTCAACCTTTCCCTCCTGCCTGATGCTTCAATGCGTTTGTTTATTGTCCATGCAAGAAACAGTAATGCAGAAATAAACAGAATCACATAGGCAAAATATGCAGCAACTGACTTGTACCAGGGTGACTGTATTACAAATACAACTGAATCTGGAAGACTCTCTATCCCCAACTGGTTTTTTGCTTTCACCATAAATTCGAAGTGACCATCATGAAGGTTGGAGTATTCCGTTGATGTTGTTCTTCCCCAGGCTGACCAATCCTCGTCAAGACCTGCAAGCATATAACTGTATTCAATGTTGCCCGGGTCATCATAGAGCGGTGAAGTAAATGTGAAACTGAAGCTGTTATTCCTGTAAGGAAAGGTGAAAGAACGCTTCCTGGCATCTGACCGCTTGCTCTCTCCAAAATAGAATATTGAATCAGATTTGCCTTCAACGCCCTTCGTAATGTATGTAGAGAACTCCTGATAACTCCTGAAATATGCGTGTGGTGAATAATGGGCAAAGCCGTTTTCAATAGCGATAAGGAGATGTTCTTCATTGTATGGATAGACAGACTCAAAGCCGTGAATAAACCTTCCTGACAGAAGAGTAAACGGCGTAGTGACATGTTGGAAGCTTAAATCCTCCTGTATCCGGAAGACTCCCGTCATGTTGTCAGCAACATACCATATATTGCCTGTCGCATCCTCTTTAAGGTATGAAACTGAAACAAGAGGACTGAGCAGCTTATTAAAATCCTGTGAATATGTAAAACGATCTTCTGCGGGAACATACGCATAAACGCCCTTTTCAGAAGTAAAGATTATCTTATCCCTG
>JAKEGI010000011.1 GCA_022615595.1 Bacteroidales bacterium
CCGGATGGAAGCCGTGCCTCTGAGACAGAAATCGGAGACGGTAGAGGGACAGGCAGTGGCTGGCGGGGGACTGGGTGCGCATGTGTCAAACTTCCTCGATTGCATGTCAACCCGGAAACTACCGAATGCAGATGTGGCAATAGGTGCGCAGGTGGCAAAGATGACTCACCTGGCGAACGTCTCCTGCAGGCTGAAAAAACCGCTGACATGGGACACCAGCACCGGGCAGTTCGGGCAGAAAGAGGCCAATAACCTCATTAAACCATACTATAACGCACCGTGGAAATTTCCTAAGTATTAACACATTATCCGAATACTATGAAAAACAGAACATCAATTATAGCGCTGCTTGCAATAACATTGACAGGTTGTAATACTTCAGACTGGCAATATCTTTTCAATGGCAAGGATTTCGAAGGCTTTGTTCAGAGGGGAGGGCAGGCGCAATTCAGGGTCGGGGAGGGCGAAATGGCAGGGGTATCCACCCCTGCGACACCCAACAGTTTTATGTGCACAGAGGAAGAGTATTCTGATTTTATACTCGAGTTCGAAGTGAAGGTGGATACATTGCTCAACTCAGGCGTACAGATCAGGAGCCATGTGAATGATAACGGTACAGTCTTCGGTTACCAGATTGAAATTGACCCGACAGCCAGAGGCTGGAGCGGAGGCATTTATGACGAGGCAAGAAGAGGATGGCTCTATCCTGTCACCCCGATGCGAAGATGGGGCGTGACGGTAACCGCACCCTTTCATCACTGTATGACCTGATACCTGCGGTAAACAAACGCTTTAACGGCATCGGACAATGGAATGCCGGCCACATTGTCTCAAAGGATGGTCATGTGGAACACTGGATGAACGGATTCAGGGTGGTTGAATACACCCGGGGAAGCGAAGAGTTCCGCAATCTGGTCAGGGAGAGCAAATACAAGGACTTCGTCGGGTTCGGTGAAGCTGAGAAAGGCCACATCCTGCTCCAGGAGCATGGGAACGAGGTCTGCTTCCGCAGCATCAAAATACGGGAACTATAAGTAACGACGCGCAACTTGCGCGTCGCTACAAGGGATTTACTATTTTACACTGAACCTGTAAATCGTGCTCGAGAGGAACGGCTCCTCCGGTGTCAGAATGACCGAAGGGAAGGCCGGCTGGTTTGGACTGTCAGGAAAATGCTGCGTCTCGAGACAGAAGCCCGAACGATAATTGTAAATCTTTCCTCCGGTTCCTGTCTGTGTCCCGTCAAGGAAATTACCTGTATAGAGTTGCACACCCGGCTGATCGGTGATGACCTCCAGAACCCTTCCGGTTGACGGATCATACACAACTGCATCAACCTCCTCGGCATTATCAAGAACAAAATTGTGGTCATAGCCGCCCCCGAGAATAAGCTGGTCATAAGTATCCCCTATCCTCTCGCCAATGGGATGAGGAGTACGGAAATCGAACGGAGTGCCCTCTACCGGCCTCAGCTCACCGGTCGGTATCAGTGTTGAGTCAACAGGAGTAAATGCTGAAGCTTTTATCATCACCTCATGATCAAGGATATCACCGTTGCCCGCCCCGTGCAGGTTGAAATAGGCATGATTGGTAATATTGAGAACCGTCTTCCTGTCAGTGGTGACCTTGTAGTCCATTATTATCTCGTTATCGTCAGTCCAGGTATAGACCACCTCAGCCACTATATTTCCCGGATAACCCTCCTCCATGTCAGGTTTATTGTAGGTGAACCGCACTGCCGGAAAGTCGGTATTTTTGAGCACCTGGGCATCCCAGACGCGGCTGTGCCAGCCTGTATTGCCACCGTGCAGGGCGTTGGGCCCGTTGTTTAGTGACAACGAATATTCAACACTGTCAATTGAGAATTTTCCTTTTGCAATACGGTTGGCATACTGTCCTACCACCTTCCCGAAAGAAAGGTCACCTTTTTCGTAACCCCCGAAACTGTCGTACCCAAAGGTTACATTATCCCTGTTGCCATTACGGTCAGGAACAGTAATCGCAACGATTGTGGCGCCGTAATTTGTAAGCTTTATGACATCCCCCTTTTTGTTGGTCATAGTGTAAAGGAAGACCTCCTTCCCGTTTAATGTTCCGAACAGATCACTTTTAATCATCTCTTTAGTTTTAGCCTTGCAGCCCGACATCCCGGTTACCAAAACCGCAATGAGTGCCACTGTTAATAATTTTACCTTTTTCATATACTTTGTTTTTGATCTTTTCTGTTAGCGAAATTAGCAGATTATCCGGATGCTTCAATCATTAATTTAGCAGGCCCGGGGTCTGTTATACCTCTCCGTCTGCGTGCGGAAGCCAGACACTCATCTCCCCCTTGCCCCTGTTGTTCCATAGATAATAGGGGATAAGCAAAATCTCCCTGCCTTCACCTTTCATAACATGACCCTCAGAGTCAACTGTTGTGTCATATGCATTGGTTTTAATTACCTGGGTGCCGTTCAGGAGGTCGGGGACAAACTCCGTCGTGAATTCAGGATGGCTGTCAATGACAAGTCCATGTATCTGTCTGTCAGGGTTATCAGGCCACTCTGCGCAAAACATCAGGGGTCCGCGCTGAACAGCAAACCTTCCGGTATCTTCCTTAATCCTTTCATCTGCAGTGACTGTTCTGACGGGCATGGGCAGCGAGAGTTCAACCAGGTCTCCTTTCTTCCATTTCCTGGTCACGCCAGCATAACCGTCAATTACTTCAGTTTGAAAACTCTCGCCGTTTATCTTCAGGCCGTATTCTTCATCAACAGGATCCGAAAATGTGTAGAGTCCGCCTGGTATGGCCTCGTTATGCGCCCATCCCGGTATACGCAGACGGAGAGTGAAACGGCTATCATCAGCCGGATCAACTGTAAGAGTGACCTTCCCTTCCCATGGGTAATTTGTCTCCTGCGAGAGTTTTACCTCATTCTCTCCGATCCTTACGTCAGCCTGATTTGACGCATAAAGGTTTACATACAGATCCTTGTCTGTAACAGAATAGATATAACCTGGTATTGCCGGAATAAACCTGCAAATGTTTGAAGGGCAGCAGGCACAGCCAAACCAGGCTGAGCGCTGGTGACGGCCGTCAGACTCGAGCGGGTTGGGATAGAAGAACCTGTCACCTGATAGGTTAACTCCTGAGAGCGCTCCGTTGTAAAGGGTCTTTTCCAGTATGTCAAAATACTTTCCCTCTCCATGCATCGAGAAGAGACGATGGTTGAAGAAGATGTTGCCAATTGAGGCACAGGTCTCACAGTAGGCAGTCATGTTAGGCAGGTTGTAGGGCTCGGAAAAACCTTCATTGCCGCCCGATGCACCAATGCCACCTGTGATGTACATTTTCCCGTAAACAAGATCTTCCCATATCCTGGTGATAGCATTTACGTATGCCTCGTCATCAAGGATGGCAGCAACATCAGCCATGCCTGAATACATATATGTTGCACGCACAGAGTGGCCTACGGCCTCAGTCTGCTCAGTCACCTTTTTATGACTCTGTGAATACTCTTCACCGTCGTCACGTGTTCCTCTGGCATCAAGGAAAAATTTTGCCAGGTCAAGGTAGCGCCTCTCTCCGGTAACCCGGTAGAGTTTCACAAGGCCAATCTCTATCACCTGATGACCCGGATAACTGACGAACGCATCCCATCCGAAATCCCTGTCAACCAGGTCAGCCGATTTAATTGCGATATCGAGGAGGGTTCTCTTGCCAGTTGCCATGTAATGAGCGACAGCTGCCTCATAGGTATGGCCCAGATTGTAGAGCTCATGGCTCAGAATATTTGTCTTCTCCCACCTGCCTCCCTCTGCCCATTCATGTATCTTTCCATAGCCCATCTCAGCAATAGTACGGTTTGTATAGAGATACCCGTCATCCTCCTGGGCAAGTCCTATCTTATAAATGAGTGTGTCAAGGTAAGCCTCAAGCTCCGGATCAGGATAAGTCTGCAATGAATAGCTCGCCCCCTCAATGATCTTGACAACATCGGAGTCATCAAAGGGATAGAGTGTCTGAAACGCACCCGTGTCAAGCCCTCCGGCAATTTCGAAATTCTTAATGCGTCCGGTCGATTCACAGTATCCGAATGCTATGGGTATGGTGACATTATGATTTGTAAGTATACGGGGAGCCCAGAAACTGTCAGTCATCTTCACAGAGGTGAAGGGCACTGGGATGATCGGATAGTTCTCATCACTGCTGCTGTCACTGCAAGATGCCAGTAAATTAATTATCGCTGCCGTAAGCAACCATCTTCCTTTAGATGTCTTCATTTTCAAATGTTTATTTTGTTTTCATCCATACAATCATTTCACCTCTGACCCTGTTGGCCCAGGTATAATAGGGTACCGCCTTAACCTGCTTCTCAGATCCGTCAGCCAGCAATGCATTGAACAGCACCACTCCTGTTCCACCCATATATTCGTTGTCAAATATATACTCCGGCATTGTTGCGGGATCAACTTTTATTTCCCTGACTTTACCGTTATCTGCCTCCTCAAGGCAATAGACAATAGGTCCGACGCCAAGTGCCACCCTTCCGCTGTCAGCCGCGACCTCATCCCTGGCAACAATGTACCGCGGCTCCATTGGCAGTTGCAGAGTAATCACATCCCCCTTTTTCCATTTTCTCTCAATGACCATGAAGCCATTTTTCTCCTCATAATCAAACTGTTTGCCGTTAACCTCCACAGCGGTGCTCCCTGTTGACGGAGTAATGTATCTGTAGAGCCCTCCGGCAAACGGTTCATCACCTGTCCATGCCGGAATGCGTATGCCAATACCAAAGATCTCCTCATCAGATGCAGGATTAACCTTTATCTCCACCTTCCCGCTCCAGGGATAGTCTGTCATCTGGCTGATGCTGACACCAACCGGACCTGATTCAAATGTTGCTTCGGAGCTGATAAAAAGGTTGATGTTGATCTGATCTTCTGAAGCCGAGTAGATATACTGTTTCATGGCAGGCATGAACCGGGCAATATTAACAGGGCAGCATGAGCAGTCAAACCATCCGGCACGCTCAAAACTACCGTCTGACTCAAGAGGATTGGGGTAGAAGAAATGGCAGCCATCGATACCTATTCCTGAGATAAGACCGTTATAGAGAGTCCTTTCGAGCACATCAAGGTATTTTGACTCACCTGTCGCCCTGTAGAGGCGGTGACTCCAGAATACATTGGCTACAGAAGCGCATGTCTCTGTATAGGCTGTCATGTTGGGGAGCTCAAAGGGTTCGCCGAAGGCTTCCCCGTATTCTTTTGATCCTATCCCGCCGGTGATGTATATCTTCCCACCGGTGACATCGTCCCATAGTCTTTTCGAAGCCTCCAGGTACCTGTCGTCTCCCGTTGCCTCGGACAGGTCAGCCATTGCCGTGTACATATATGCTCCCCTGACGGCGTGACCTACAGCCTCAGTCTGTTCAAGAACAGGCTTATGCATCTGGAGATAGACCGAGTCATTGTATACCCTGAACCTGCTCTCTTCGGGATGACGGACATAGTCTCCTCCCCTGCCTCTGACATCGAGAAAAAACCGGGCAAGATCGAGCCATCTTCTTTCGCCGGTGACACTGTAGAGTTTTATAAGTCCTATCTCAATCTCCTGGTGGCCCGGGGCTATCTCCCTCTTACCCCATCCGAATTCCTTCCCGACCAGAGCTGCATTTCTTAATGCCACATCGAGGAAAGTGTCAGTGCCGGTTGCAATATGGTGTGCCACAGCGGCTTCATACATATGGCCGACGTTATACAATTCATGGCTGACCCTTTCGTCGATCCATCTCTCTCGTCCTGCACCGGGAGCCATGTTCACCGGGTCGATTGTGCGCGTTGTATACAGATAGCCATCATCTTCCTGTGCAGCTGCGATCAGTGTCACGAGGCTGTCGACATAACTTCGCAACTCCATGTCAGGTGTCTCCATGAGCGAAAAGCATGCTCCTTCAATGACCTTGAATACATCTGAGTCATTATATCTTTCGCCAATGTGTTTCCCCTCCATCAACCCGCCGGCAACCGCAAAGTTGTCAATGCGGCCTGTAGCCTCGCACTGGCTGAAGACATAGGGGATGGTGACATCCCGGTTACGGTCTATTTTTGGTGTCCAGAAATTGTCCTTTATCCTGACCTCATCGGGAGAGGGCGTCTTCAGCCAGCCGCTCATATTCCTGTCAGTCTTGTTGCCCGCGCATGAGATTAGCATGAGAAGGAAAGGGGTTATGGTTAAAACTAAGCATTTCATTGTCTTACCTCCTTCCTGATTTGTTTCAGCCTCTTCATAATATTATTCCTGGCGAGTTCCCTGTATTTTTCCTCATTGAACCTGTAATAGTATGCCCCCTTCCTTGAAGTCTCCCTCTCCTTATCGTCCTGCTTGTCAAGGAGGTTCATTAAAAGAATCTTCTTTCGGAAATTCCGCTTGTCGATCTTCCTCCTGTAGATTGCCTCATACAGGCCCTGTAACTGCACCAGCGTAAACTTCTCCGGCAGCAGCTCAAATCCCACCGGATGGATCTTAATGCTTTCCACCAGTTCTGACAGCGCCCTGTCAACCATCTTCCGGTGGTCAAAGATCAGGTCCGGAAGATTTGAGATCGACCTCCAGTGAGCTCCATTCATTTCCTGGTTCATGCGATCTATCTCATGTATGCC
>JAKEGI010000132.1 GCA_022615595.1 Bacteroidales bacterium
CTTCATGAGCGCATCGATGGTTTTTGGTGTCGAGCTGTAGATATCAAGCAGCCTCTTGTAAGATGACAGTTCGAACTGTTCTCTCGACTTCTTGTTTACGAATGTTGAACGGAGGACCGTATAGATCTTCTTATGCGTGGGCAGCGGTATCGGACCGCTAACCACTGCACCCGTTGACTTCACAGTCTTGACGATCTTCTCGGCCGATTTATCGACCAGGTTATGATCGTAAGATTTGAGTTTGATGCGGATTTTCTGACTCATCTTTAAAGAATTTTTCCTTTTGTTACTTCAATAATTTTCTTCGACAATTCTGCAGGCACCTCTTCAAAATGAGAGAACTCCATAGTAGAGGTCGCTCTTCCGGAGGTAAGGGTACGAAGTACTGTAACGTATCCGAAGTTTTCTGCCAGAGGTACTTTTGCCTTGATAACCCTTGCACCTGCTTTCGATTCCATACCTTCCACCTTACCCCTGCGCTTGTTGAAGTCGCCGACGACATCACCCAGGTACTCTTCCGGGGTGACCACTTCGGCTGACATGATGGGTTCGAGCAGCACCGGCTGGCACTTTGACGCCGCATGGCGGAAGGCTTGCTTGGCAGCTATCTCGAACGATAGCGCATCTGAGTCTACTGAATGGTACGAACCGTCTTTGAGGACAACCTTGAGGCTCTCAAGGGGGAAGCCGGCCAACGGGCCGTTAAGCATGGCCTCGCGGAATCCTTTCTCCACTGACGGGATGAACTCCTTGGGCACATTCCCTCCCCTTATCTCATTCACGAAGGTAAGCCCGGGAACATCATCATCAGCAGGCATCAGCACTACGGATATATCCGCAAACTTACCCCTGCCGCCTGTCTGTTTCTTGAAGACCTCCCTGTGTGAATAAGATGAAGTGATAGCCTCTTTGTATGCAACCTGGGGTCTGCCCTGGTTACATTCAACCTTGAACTCTCTCTTCAGACGGTCAATAAGTATTTCGAGGTGTAACTCACCCATGCCGTTTATCACCGTCTGGCCGCTGTCAGGATCGGTCTTGACCCTGAAAGTGGGATCCTCTTCAGCAAGTTTGCCAAGAGCTATCCCGAGCTTGTCGATGTCAGCCTGTGTCTTTGGTTCAATGGCTATCCCTATTACCGGTTCGGGGAAATCCATTGTCTCAAGTACTACAGGCTTGTGAATGGCACAGAGTGTATCACCTGTCTTAAGATCCTTGAATCCCACCCCGGCACAAATGTCACCGGCAGAAACAGTATCAACGGGATTCTGTTTATTAGCATGCATCTGGAAAAGGCGGTTAATCCTCTCCCTTTTCCCGGTCCTGACATTCAGCATGGTGTCGCCTGCATTGATGGTGCCTGAATAGACCCTCATATAGACGAGGCGGCCGACGTAGGGATCGGTGGCTATTTTAAAGGCCAGTGCCGAGAACGGCTCATCAGCCTCGGGCTTAAGGATTATCTCCCTGTCGTCACGCGGGTCTTTGCCTGTGACGGCACCCACATCGACCGGTGATGGCAGGAATGCCACAATACCGTTCAGGAGACGTTGTACGCCCTTATTCTTGAATGCTGCTCCGCAGAAGACCGGGACTACAACTCCCTCTACCGTCTCACGGCGCAGAACTGTGTATATTTCATCAGAGGTAATGCTCTCATGATCTTCGAGATAGCGCTCAAGTATTGAGTCATCCATCTCGGCGCAGGCCTCCACCAGTTTCATTCTCCATTCCTCAGTCTCTTCTGTCATATCGGCAGGTATAGGCTGAATGGTGAAGTTGGTCATCGGGTCTGCACCCTCCTCGAAGATGATTGCCTTCATCTCAATGAGGTCGATGATGCCCCTGAACTTCTCCTCAGAGCCAATCGGTACCTGAACGGGTACCGGGTGAGCTCCGAGTTTATCTTTCATCTGCTGTACCACGCCGTGAAAATCTGCACCGGAACGGTCCATCTTGTTCACGAAGGCTATCCGCGGAACCCTGTACTTGTCAGCCTGTCTCCAAACGGTCTCTGACTGTGGCTCCACGCCTCCGACGGCACAGAAGACCGCTACGGCGCCATCGAGCACCCTGAGAGACCTCTCCACCTCAACGGTGAAGTCAACGTGCCCAGGGGTATCAATGAGGTTAATCTTATAAAGCAGATCGTTATACTTCCAGAAGGTTGTCGTAGCTGCCGATGTGATAGTGATCCCTCTCTCCTGCTCCTGGACCATCCAGTCCATGGTGGCATTGCCGTCATGCACCTCACCGATACGGTGTACCCGCCCGGTATAATAAAGTATCCGCTCGGAAATGGTTGTCTTTCCGGCGTCAATATGGGCCATGATGCCAATGTTCCTTGTATATCTGAGATCGTTACTCATTACCGTGTTACAGTTACCCTTCCGGTTTTTTCAGTTAAAACCTGAAATGGGCGAATGCCTTATTTGCCTCAGCCATACGGTGCGTGTCCTCTTTCTTCTTGAAGGCGCCACCCTCCTGGTTATAGGCAGCCATCACCTCAGCGGCAAGCTTCTCAGCCATGCTGTGGCCTGTGCGCTTCCGTGCATACAGGATAAGGTTCTTCATGCTGATGCTCACCTTGCGGTCAGAACGAATCTCGAGAGGTACCTGAAATGTTGCACCTCCTACCCTGCGGCTTTTTACCTCCACATGAGGAGTGATATTGTCAAGAGCCTGCTTCCAGATCTCGAGAGGAGTCTTTTCAGCATTCTTCATCTTGTCAGCCACTATATCCAGTGAATCATAGAAAATCCTGAAGGCAACGGTCTTTTTACCACTGAACATCAGATTATTGATGAAACGGGTAACGTACGGATCGTTGAATTTCGGGTCCGGTAAGAGGATCCTCTTCTTTGGTTTTGCCTTTCTCATATTGTGAATCCTTTAACTGTTACTTCTTTGGTCTTTTTGCACCATATTTTGACCTTCTCTGCATACGGCCATCGACACCTGATGTGTCAAGCGCTCCGCGGACAAGGTGATAACGAACACCCGGCAGGTCTTTTACCCTACCTCCCCTGATGAGTACAATCGAGTGCTCCTGGAGATTGTGTCCTTCACCCGGTATGTAAGCGTTGACCTCTTTCTGGTTTGTGAGCCTTACCCTGGCAACTTTTCTCATGGCTGAGTTAGGTTTCTTTGGCGTGGTAGTATATACGCGAACACATACCCCCCTGCGCTGCGGGCATGAATCAAGAGCAGGCGCCTTGCTCTTGTCAACCAGCTTCTTGCGGCCTTTTCTAACTAACTGCTGAATTGTTGGCATAATTCTTTCTTAATTAATTTTCCTTTTTTAAATTTGGTCTGCAAATATCTTCTTATCTGTCTTAAAGCAATTATCATTTTACAAAACCACATATACACATCCCGCATAGATGTAGCGACAACCAATCATCACAGTGCCGCGGGGCAAAGTTTTATAGAGATGTAACTTAGTGGTTTGTAAGTTATTTACAGGATTTTCTTCCCGACCTCTCTTCTCGACCTCTTTTGTAAACTTACGTTTTGAAAGAGATACCGGTACTCCTGTTTCTCAAAAAACCGGTGCAAAGAAAACAAATATTTTCCAAACAACCGCAACTTTTATGTACTTCTTTGAAAATTTGTTATTTTTGCGCTCCCGACAAAACAATATATACCTATTATATAATACAACAAAACAGCCGCAGATGAAGACATACACAACAGACCATCTCAGGAACATTGCCCTGCTGGGGAACTCAGGTTCAGGCAAGACAACCCTTGCGGAAGCAATGCTTTTCAACGGTGGTGTCATTGAGAGAAGAGGAACGGTAGAAGCAAAGAATACTGTATCTGACTACAAGCCTATTGAGCAGGAAAACAGGAACTCGATCTTTTCAACAGTTCTCTATGCCGAATTCAGGGACAAAAAGATAAATATCGTTGATACCCCGGGTCTCGATGACTTTTCGGGAGGTGTTATTTCATCAATGTATGCTGCTGACAGCGTGATGCTTGTCATCAACGTACAGAACGGTGTCGAGGTAGGCACAGAGATACACTTCAGGCATGCCGACAAATTTCATAAGCCTCTCATTCTCGCTGTTAACGGGCTGGATCATGAAAAGGCCAACTTTGAGAAGTCAATTGAGATGCTCCATGAGCGTTTCGGCAGCAATGTCATCCTGGCGCAGTACCCGGTAAATGAAGGCTCAGGTTTCAATACCATCATAGACATCATCAGCATGAAGATGCTGCGCTACACAAAGGATGGTGGCAAGGCTGAGGTGGTTGATATTCCGGCTGAACATAAGGCCAAGGCGGAAGAACTGCATGCAGCACTCATTGAGAAGGTTGCCGAGAGCGATGAATCACTCATGGAGCTGTTTTTCGCCAACGATACACTTACCGAAGAGGAGATCAGCAGGGGTATCCGTACCGGTCTGCTCAAGAGGGGCATTTTCCCTGTCTTCTGCATTTCTGCAAAGGGCAATATCGGTGTGGACAGGCTTCTTGATTTTATCTCTGCATCTGCCCCTTCACCGGCTGACATGCCTGCCCCGAAAAACTCGAAAGGTGCAGAAGTAAAATGCACCTCCGCAGGTCCGGCTTCAGTATTTGTCTTCAAGACAACCATTGAGGAGCATATTGGCGAGATCAACTATTTCAGGGTGATGTCTGGCAAGATCAATGAGAACCTTGACGTGATAAACACCAGCAACGGGACCAAGGAACGTCTCTCACAGATCTTCATATGCGCCGGCAAGAACCGCACGCGTATCCCCGAGATACATGCAGGTGACGTGGGTGGTTTTGTGAAACTCAAGAACACCAAGACAAACCACACCCTGAATGC
>JAKEGI010000133.1 GCA_022615595.1 Bacteroidales bacterium
GTTCCGGTGTCAAGAAATCATGTTGAGGGTGGATATCTCTATGATGATCTTCCCCGTGAAGTCATCAGTGGTGCCGGGCTCCTTATCAATACCACGCCTGTTGGTATGGCGCCTAATATAGATGACTTACCTGCAATTGATTACAGTGCATTACATGAAGGACAAGTACTTTTTGATCTGATCTATAATCCGCGTCTGACACAGTTTCTTGCCAGGGGAGCGGAGCGTGGCTGCCAGACCATGAATGGCGAGGAGATGTTTCATATTCAGGCAGAAATGGCCTGGAGAATATGGAACAGCCCAGTCAGGTAAACAGCGCCTCAGGATAATCAATTGCAATAAGTGACAGTCCGTGTGCAGGAGCAGATTGTCCCGCCAGTCCGCGGTCGCGTCCCCTAATTATCTCCTCAAACTCCTTCAGTGACAGCTTTCCCCTTCCCACGGGAATAAGGGTACCCACTATTGCCCTTACCATGTTTCTGAGGAAGCGGTCAGCGCTGATAGTAAATACAAGCCTTCCGGACTCCCATGACCAATGCGCAAAAGAGACCCTGCAGGTGTTGCTCTTGTTGCCGCCGTGAAGCCTGCTGAAGCTGGTGAAGTCACTGTGATTCAACAGTATTGCTGATGCCTCATTAAGCAGGACGATATCCAGCTTCCAATAGAGAAGCCATGCGGTATCGGAGACGAAAGGATCCTTTATTGTTGTTATTGTGTATCTGTAGGTCCGTGAAACGGCGTCAAAACGGGCATTTGCATCATGTTTAACCCTTACAATTCTGCTAACAGCTATATCGTCCGGCAGCAGGCTGTTCAGGTTGTAGACAAGCTGCTGGTCCGTGTCAATCTCCCCCCTGGCAGTATCAAAATGAGCAACAAAGTATGATGCATGCACTCCTGTGTCAGTCCTGCCGGCCCCTGTGACGTTTATCTGTTCACTGAGGACCGTGCTCAGGGCCTTGTTAATGACACCCTGCACGGTATGCTTGCCCGGCTGCAGCTGCCATCCGTTATAAGCTGTTCCCCTGTAAGAGAGGAACAGGAAATATCTTGTCACTGCACTCATATCACGTAAAGATAGCTAAAGAACATTTGAGCACCTTCAGCTTTTGATTAAATTGCACAGTTTTTAATGCTATATGTATGAGTGATCAGAAACTGAAACGAGGCTTTGCCAGTGACAATAACTCAGGGGTTCATCCAGCAGTGATGGAGGAGATAATGCGTGTCAACCATGGCCATACGGTTGGTTATGGCTCTGACCCCTTCACCGCCAGGGCTGTTAAACTGCTCAGGAAGGAACTTGGTGAGGATAGTGAGGTCAGCTTCGTCTTTACGGGCACAGCGGCCAATGTGCTTGGCCTGGCAGGAGTGACGCGCTCATGGAACTCAGTAATAACGGCCTCTTCGGCTCATATCGAGGAGGATGAGTGCGGTGCACCGGAGAAGTTCACGGGGTGCAAGGTGCTTACGGTTGATACTCCTGACGGCAAACTGAGGCCTGATCTTCTGAGGCGCCATATGCACGGGTTCGGGTTTGAACACCACAGCCAGCCGGCAGTCATCTCAATCTCACAGTCGACTGAAATGGGTACTGTATACAGCGTCAATGAGATACGCGAACTGGCCGCTTTTGCTCATGATAACAGCATGCTTCTTCACATGGATGGTGCCCGCCTGGCTAACGCCGCGGTAAGTCTCGGACTGCCTTTCAGGGCATTTACAACAGACGCCGGTGTCGATGTTCTGTCATTCGGTGGTACAAAGAACGGAATGATGTACGGAGAGGCGGTCTGTTTCCTGAAGCCGGGACTGGCAGAGGGATTCAAATACCTTCGAAAGCAGGGCATGCAGCTTGCCTCGAAGATGCGTTTCATTGCGGCACAGTATATAGCCTATTTAAATAACGAACTATGGAAGGAGTGTGCATCCCATTCAAACATGATGGCACTTGAGCTTGAGAAACGGATAAGGATGATCAAAGGAGTGACCATAACCCAGAAAGTTGAATCGAACGGAATTTTTCTGATAATGCCGGAGGATGTTGCTGACAGGTTGAGCAGGGAATATTTCTTCTATCCCTGGAATGAAGAGTTATCAGAGTACCGGCTTATGACAAGCTGGGATACTGCTTCAGATGATATTATACAATTTGCAGATCGTCTGAGTGTTATGATGTCAGAACACAGGTAGCTTTTTACTCGTACTGGTCGGCTGTTTCGATCTTCCCGTAGGTCCAGTACTGTACGAAAGTATCTCCTTCCTGCTCTCTCCAGTAGGCAGGGGTTACTATCTGACCATCCTGTTTCAGAAGCGTCCTTTCATAGATGGCATAGACCGGGTTGAATACAATGTCTGTAACCCCGACAGTATAAAGAATTTCCTCTGTTCCTTCAGCCGGCGTCTCCTCCTTTATCTTCACCTCCAGCCTGTTGAAGGCGAGCAGGTCTCGCAGGAATTCCATCCTTTGGTGTGTGACGCCTGTCTCAATTATTGTACAGCGCATGCCGTCAATTTCTCCTATCTGGTGCTTGGCAGTGGTAAGTGATGTCATAACATGGAGTGTTAGATGCCGTAACTTAAATTTCTTATCATCTCAAAAATGCCGCTTGCGAAGCCTGTGACGATGATGCCGGCCAGGCATAGGGCAAGACCCAGCTTTGACATGGAATCGCTCTTAAACGGCTCGATTGGGGTCTCATTCCGGTTAATGAACATGGCCTTGACCACCAGGAGGTAATAATAGAGGGCAATGATGGTATTAAGGACCGCGATTGTAACCAGGACGTAAAAGCCCTTTTCAGCAGCAGCAACGAAGAGGAAGAACTTTCCGAAGAAGCCGGCTACAGGAGGAATGCCTGCCAGCGAGAACATAGCAAGCATCATGGCGATGCTCAGTCCGGGATTGGTACGGTAGAGGCCGTCGTAATCATCCATGCTCTCCCTGCCTGTCTTATCGGCAATGATGCCCACAATGCCGAAGGCTGCGAGATTTGAAAAGATATATACAAGAGCGTAATAGATAACCGTGGTCATTCCAAGCTGGTTTCCACCCACAAAGCCCAGAAGGAAGAAGCCTGCCTGTGCTATTGACGAGAAGGCGAGGAAACGTTTCATGTTCTTCTGCCTCAGTGCAAACAGGTTCCCAATGGTGATCGTAAGTACGGCAATAACCCATACTGTCTTCTCCCAAGTGGCAATGATAACGGGAAATACGGTGAAGAGGATGATGACAAAGATGAAGGCGGCAGCGCCTTTGCTTACCACCGAGAGGTAGGCTGTGACGTTGACCGGTGCTCCTTCATATACGTCAGCAGTCCACAGGTGGAATGGCACGAGTGACATCTTGAAACCCATCCCCGAGAAGAAAAAGATAAATCCCAGGATGACTAATGGCATATCCCTGACCTCGGCAGCCACCTCTGAGAAATAGAGTGAACCAGTGGTTCCGTATATCATTGAAAGGCCAAACAAAAGTATGCCGGAAGAGAGCGATGAAGAGAGTATAAGCTTTATGCCCGCCTCCGCTGACCTGTTTTTAAATCTTTCGTAAGCGGCCAGTGCAGCCAGCGGGATGGTTGCCAGCTCAATTCCGATATAGAACATCAGGAAGTGGCCGGCGGAGATCATGAAGTTCATTCCTGTCAGCGTAGTCATGAGGAGCATGAAGTATTCATGGATCCTGTCACGGTTCTCAGGCCTTCCCAGCCATGTATAAGACTGGATGAAAACGATAAGTGTGCCTATATTCAGGATATTCTTCATGAGCGAGGTGGTGCGTGTTGCCCTGTACATATCTCCGAATATGCTTCCCTCAGGCAATGGAAGGAATCCGACAGCCGTAACGATCGCAAAAATGATTATTGCCAGACCTCTGACACGTTCCTTTCTTTCCTCTCTTGTGAAGACCTCTGCCAGGAGTATGATCAGAAATGCCAGTGTCAATAACAGTTCGTGGCGCATTATTGTAAAACTCTCAAGACTCATTTTGTTGCAGGTTAATTTAAGTTCCTGTTATGCAATTTCTTATAATAGCTTATCTACAATAGGCATTACGCTGTCGCGAATAATGTCAGAGAGGTGCAGCGGAGCCATCCCGATGTATATTATTCCGGCAAGGAGGCTGACGATAGAGAGCTTCTCATACCACTTTGCATCATTGAGAAGATCAAAATGATGATCACGTATCGGGCCAAGAAGGAGGATGGCGATAACTCTCAGGATATAAACGGCTGTTATCACTATTGACGATACTGCAATGATGGTTGCAATCCTGTGAAAATTGTCAGGATGTTCAAATGCTCCGAAGAAGATGTTCATCTCGGCAACGAAGCCGCTGAGTCCCGGAAGGCCCAGCGATGCAAGTCCTGCTATGACGTAAGCCACACCAAGGAAGGGGATTACCTTCATCAGTCCGCCCATCTCATTTATCATGCGTGTATGCGTTCTGCCGTAGATCATGCCGATGAGGGCAAAGAAGAGGGCCGTCATCAGTCCGTGCGAGATCATCTGTATCACAGCGCCTGTCATTGCCGTGCGGTTCATCATCAGCACTGCGAACAGCACCATGCCGCAATGGCTTACCGAGGAGTATGCATTGATGTATTTGAGATCCTTCTGCACAATAGCGCCGAAAGCCCCATAGACAACACTGATTGTGGTGAGGATGATAAATATCCAGGCCATCTCATTGGCAGCCTCAGGCATCAGGAACATTGCCACCCTGAAGGCTCCGTAGCCTCCCAGTTTCATCAGCACTCCGGCGTGCAGCATTGATACTGCGGTAGGAGCGGACGAATGGCCGTCAGGTGACCAGGTATGAAGGGGGAAGAGGGCACCGAGAACGCCAAACCCGACAAAAGTGAAGGGGAAGAACCACCTCTGTGCCTCTATCGGAATTGTGATTTTGGATATCTCTAAAATATTGAATGTCAGTTCTCCGCCGTCGGGGGCCGAGTTGAAGTAGATACCGAAGAGGCCCACCATCAGGAGGGCGGATCCGCCCATCAGCATCAGGGTGAGTTTCATGGCTGCATACTCCTTCGGGCCGCTGCCCCAGATGCCGATAAGGATGTACATCGGGATTACAGCAAGTTCGTAAAAGAGGAACATGGTAAAGAGATCGAGCGAGATAAAGAATCCGAATACTCCCGTTGCCAGTAGGATGAGTGAGATAAAGAACTCCTTCCTCAGGTCATCCATCTCCCACGATGCAAAGACCCCTGCAAAGACCACCACCGAGGTGAGGGCTATCATGGCAACAGAGATGCCGTCAACACCTACGGTATAGTAGATATTAAGGCTCCTGAACCATTCATAGCTGCTTATCATTACCATCTCATCAGTGACGCCGGCCTTGCGCAGTGCCACGTAGCTGTATACGATGATTGCGGAGACAATAAGCTGGATGCCCATGCCAAATGCAGAAACAATCTTTGCCTGCCGTGCATCCTTAACAAACAAAATGCCTGTGATGGTAAGCAGCGGAATTATTACAAGCCAGGTTAATATATTCATATTCAGATATTTTTCAGTGAATGATCCTTGTTATAATATATAGATGAACACCAGTGCCAGTGCAACGGCACCGGTCACAAATACATAACCGTACTTCTGCAGCTGTCCTGACTGAAACCCTTTTATCATTGAGGAAACGGACTGGGTTACCCAGGCTATACCGTTCATCGTACCGTCAACAACATGCCTGTCAAACCATGCAACAGGATGTGATATATGTTTGAAGATGACCTTCTTCGTAACGAATATGTACATCTCATCGAAATAGAACTTATTGTAGGCCCACTTATAGGTCAGCCTGAATGTTGAGGCAATTCTGTCTGGAATAGTGTTCTCCTTCCTGTACATCACCCATGCAACAGTAATGCCTGCAAGACCAATGAGGATGGAGGGGATTGCGATGCTCCATTCGATGTGCGACTCGAAGGGAACGCCGTCTGAGGTGACCAGCTTGCTGAAAGGCAGGAAGCCTGCGAATACCGATCCGAAAGCCAGTACCATGAGGGGCACTGTCATTACTGCCGGAGACTCATGCGGTGTGTGGTGATAGTGCCTGTCAAC
>JAKEGI010000012.1 GCA_022615595.1 Bacteroidales bacterium
AACCTCAACCTTAACCTCAACCTTAACCTCAACCTTAACCTCAACCTTAACCTCAACCTTAACCTCAACCTTAACCTCAACCTTAACCTCAACCTCAACCTCAACCTTTTTTGTATCTTTACATCAAAGTGACTCGTATGCTCCACAGATTTATATCAGCTACCCTTATTATTCTGCTGCCTCTGCTGGCTACTGCCCAGAATGTCACTGACGCTGAGGGTCATAAACAGGGCCCATGGATCAAACACCATCCCAACGGAAAGGTCATGTACGAGGGAACTTTTAAAGATGACAAACCTGTCGGCACCTTCAAAAGATATGACACTGACGGCAACAAAGTATCGGAACTGACATACATCGCAAAAACAGAGGAAGTCAGGGCTCTGTTCTTTTACCCTGACGGTAGGAAAGCCGGGGAGGGAACATACATGGGCAGAAAGAAAGAGGGACCATGGAGATTCTATCCGTCAACAGACCCCCAATACATTATTGGCGAGGAGTATTATCACAATGATATTAAGCACGGCCTCTCACGCAGGTTCCACCCTGACGGAGCCCTTGCAGAAAGTATTGCATGGGACAACGGCAAAAAGACTGGAGGATGGATGCAATATTACCCTGATGGCAAAGTCTGCCTCAGGGCCGAATTTATCGACGGAAAACTGAACGGACCTTTCTCATTCTACTACCCCAACGGGAAACTGCAGTTTGAAGGCAGGTACAAAGATGACTTCCGCGACGGAGACTGGATGGTATTCAATGAAGACGGCTCTCTCAAACAGGTGATGGTCTACAGGCAGGGACGACTGGCTGATCCAAGTTACTCAGAGAATGAGACAAAACTCCTTGATGAGCTTGAGAAAAACAGGGGTAAGATAAAGATCCCTGATATCAGCGGCAATATAATCCAATGATGATAAGATCATTGATACTGACAGTACTCTTTCTGGGCCTGACTTATCAGGTCGCCAATGCCCAGGCCGTAAATAATCCTGATTACAGCCTGTCATATTTTTACCGTATCTGTTTTACTGATAAGGGCAACGTAACAGTTTCCGATTTCTCACCTGAAGAGCTTCTCTCTCCTGATGCAATTGAGCGAAGGGAGAGATGCGGAATTGCACCGCTGACGACAGGTGATCTTCCGGTCAATAAGGAATATATCAATGCCATAAAGGAGACCGGACTGGCCTTCCACTGCTCATCGAAGTGGCTGAACACCGCACTATTCAGTTCACCCTCTGAAATAAGCCTTGCAGAGATTGAAGCGCTCTCCTTTGTCAGGGAGGTAGTGCCTGTCAAACATCCTTCAGAGCCCTCAAAAAGAAGAATTGAAAAATACGGCACCCTCTCTCCCGGAAATTATTTAAGCGCCTTTAACCCGCTTATCCCTCTTAACGGTGTGCCTCTCCACCAGTCAGGCTTCACGGGAAAGAATCTGACAATTGCAGTCCTCGACGCCGGATTCATCAACGCTGACAGGGTCGAGTCACTGACGTCGCTGATGCAACGCGGAGGTGTTATTGCCACATGGGATTTTGTTACGGGTAACAGCTTTGTATATGATTATCACGGACATGGCACAGCGGTGCTTACTATACTGGCAGGCGATCTCCCTGACATAATCTCAGGCTCAGCACCGGGTGCAGATTATATGCTGTTCCGTACCGAAGATGATGAGTCTGAGTTCCCAGTAGAGCAGGACTACTGGGCTGCCGCTGCTGAATATGCTGACAGTGCAGGCGCTGATATAATATCCTCATCCCTGGGCTACTATATGTTCGATGATCCTTCAATGGACTTTTCATTCAGTGACATGGACGGCAACAGGGCCTTCGTCACCCGGGCCGCCGACGCAGCAGCCTCGAAGGGCATGCTGGTCGTTGCCAGTGCAGGCAATGAGCGTAACAAGGAGTGGGTCAGGATTCTCGCTCCATCAGACGGTGACAGCGTTATGTGCATCGGAGCTCTTAAACAGGACCTTACGATCTCCGACTTTTCATCCTCCGGATTTTCTGCCGACGGGCAGGTAAAGCCTGATGTAGTCGCTCCGGGTGTAAGCCTGCCACTGCAGTATGAACCCGGAAAATGGCAGACAGGCAGTGGAACATCGTTCTCATGCCCTGTCATAAGCGGCCTGTGCGCTTCACTCATGCAGGCCGTGCCGGGAGCCACCGCAGCCGAAGTGGCAACAGCCGTCCGCGAGAGCAGCGACAGGTACAACAACCCCGACTCACTTTACGGATACGGAATCCCTGACTTCATCGCAGCATTGAAAAGCCTTGAAGAGATACATACATATAAACCCGATGTCAGCATCACCGCAGGTCCCAACCCCTTCTTCGATGAAATAAACCTGTGGTTCCGGGAGACACCGGAATATCTTTCCGTTACTGTGACAAACGGATCAGGCGGAACAGTCATCAGGAGAGAGTTCCCTCTCTTCTCCGCCAGGTCATATAGGATCACAGGCTTCGAAGGTATGGCTGAAGGACTGTTCATCGTGAAGGTCAGCACAGACAAGGGTGAGAACGTTTTCAAAATGCTCAGACTGAAGAGATGAACGGCACCGGGAAGATTTCGCTCACCGAGTTGCAGGAAATAATACGCGACAAACTTTATGAGGCGTTGCCGGGATTCTATTGGGTAGTGGCTGAGATTGCAGAGATGAAGGTGAACACATCCGGACATTGCTACCTCGAACTTACCGGAAGCGAACAAACCGGCGGCAAGGTTACCTCCAGAATCCGGGCAACTATCTGGGCATCTAAGTTCCGCTCACTCAACACCTTCTTTACCGCCACCACAGGAATACCCCTGCGACAGGGAATTACAATACTCTTCAAAGCAACGGTCGAATATCACGAGCTTTACGGCCTCAGCCTGAATATTTCCGACATTGACCCCTCATACACCGCCGGAGACATGGCTCTCAGACGAGAAGCCATCATCAGAAGGCTTACCGCGGAGGGAGTTATGACAATGAACCGGGAACTTGATCTGGCTCCTTACCCCAGGAACATCGCTGTCATCTCCTCTTCAAAAGCTGCCGGTTACCAGGACTTCATCAACCACCTGGCTCACAATCCTTACGGCTACGTTTTTGTGCCACAGCTGTTTGAGACAGTCATGCAGGGTGAAGCTACAGAATATTCAGTCATAGAGGCACTTGACAATATATCCGGTGAAGCGTCAAAGTTTGACGCTGTAGTCATAATCAGGGGCGGAGGCTCAACAACAGACCTGAGCTGGTTCGACAGCTATGAGATCGCATTTCACGTCACCCAGTTCCCATTGCCTGTCCTGACAGGTATCGGACATGAAAAGGATCTTTCTGTCACTGACATGGTGGCATGGCGATCACTTAAGACACCAACGGCTGTGGCCGACTTCCTTGTCGGAGAGGTAGTTGAGTGTGAGAACCATATAGTGGAAATGGCAGAGTCACTCTCCTCCGCTGCCGGAGATATCATCACCTCGGCAGGAGAACATCTTGCTTCACTCCTGAACCGGACTACAGCTACAGCACGCCTACATATCAGAGTAAAAAGCGAACAACTCCTGCATTATACGGAAAATCTCAGGAAGGCAGGGAACAATTCAATCCGTTCGGCAAATGACACAGCCAACAGGCTCGATCAGTCACTTAAGCACCTCGATCCGTCCGGAGTAATGAGAAGGGGATTTACGATAACAACAAAAAGAGGAAAAATCATTAGGTCAGCTGCTGACCTTCAACCTGGCGACAGTCTTCTTACATATTTTGATAATGGGAAAGCCTCGAGCACTGTAAACGAAACAAATATAAAGAGTTAAACGATGGCAAAGAAAGAGATCGGATTCAATGAGGCCGTAAAAGGCATCGAGGAGATACTCAGGAATATCGAAGAGGGAGAACCCGATATCGACAGACTCTCTGCTGACGTTAAGAGAGCTGCAGAACTGATAAAGATCTGCCGGTCACGTCTGCGGGAGACGGAGGAAAAGATCGACGGTATCATCAAAGAGCTGAGGTCATAAATCAAGGAGGGCCGCTTCATGAGAAACAGCCCTCAACTCGAAACCCTAACCTAAATTCCAGAAAACTAACTATTCTGCTGGAAAACTACCTTCATTAATTAAACGTATAAGTATAGTGAATTGTTGCAATAAAAACCAGAAAAATTTTGTTTTTTTTCAATTGTCAGTTCTTTTCGATTCCAAAGATATCTTTGAAAGCCTGCTCAAAGCTCTCTTTAGGCAATGCTCCCATAGCCATCTGCGGCTGACCATCCATGGGGACAAATAAAAGTGACGGAATGCTCCTTATTCCAAATACGGAAGCAAGCTCCTGCTCAGCCTCAGTATCAATCTTGTAAACATAGAGTTTGCCGTCATATTCCTTGGAGAGTTCCTCAAGTACAGGCGCTACCATCTTGCAGGGTCCGCACCAGTCTGCATAAAAATCTATAATACAGGGCTTGTCTCCCGTGTACTTCCACTCTTTGTTCTGCTCATAATTGAAGACCTTCTCAAGAAAGCTCTCCTTTGTCAAATGTTCTGCCATAGCTTCTTTTTCTTGTTTAACAGCTTTATATATTTATTGTTCATTATAATTCAATTGCCGTGCCGAACCATACCTGGCATTAATTTTAGTTCAATTTAGGCTATTAATTGTAATTTTGTCACTGAAAACGGTTAAATTGTCATATATACATATGTACATACTTCCAGATGACAGTATATTCGAATTAATTGCCCGCGTTGCAGAGCGGGAAGATGTTGAGGCTTATGTCATCGGCGGTTATGTTCGTGATCATATCCTTGGAAGAGAGCATCCTGAAAAAGACATAGACATAGTTGTTCTTGGTGACGGAGTAAGGATGGCCCGGGCTGTAGCCAGGGAGATAGATCCGCGGATCAGAGTCACCGTCTTTAAAACCTTCGGTACCGCGATGTTCCGGTCAGGAAGTTATGACATAGAATTTGTCGGCGCCAGGAAAGAGTCTTACAGCAGGAATTCGCGAAAGCCGGCAATATTGCCGGGGACAATAGAGGATGATCAGAACAGGCGTGACTTCACAGTCAATGCACTGGCAATCAGTCTTAACAGGCAGAATTTTGGCGAGGTGATCGATCCGTTCGGCGGATTAAATGACATAGAAAACAAGATACTGCGCACGCCTCTTGATCCTGAGACTACCTTCAGCGATGACCCTCTGCGCATGATGCGTGCCGTCAGGTTCGCCTCCCAGCTCAGTTTCTCGGTCTCGGATGAGACGCTCGCATCCATCAGGCGCAATAACGCGAGAATAACGATCGTCTCGGCAGAGCGCATAACGGTTGAGCTGAACAAGATCATTGCCACAGAAACACCTTCCACAGGTTTCCTTCTCCTTGAAGAGACAGGTCTTCTGCCTGTTATCCTCCCGGAGCTATCGCGACTGAAGGGCGTTGAGGATAAAGAGGGTAAGGGTCATAAGGATAATTTTCATCACACCCTCAAGGTGCTCGATAACGTGGCAGCCGGAAGCAATGATATATGGCTGCGGTGGGCCGCCCTCCTTCATGACATTGCCAAGCCAGTTACAAAGAAGTTCGTTCAGGGTATCGGCTGGACATTTCATGGGCATGAGTTCATCGGTGCAAAAATGGTTCCGGAGATCTTCTCGCGTCTTAAACTTCCACTCAATGACAGGATGAGGTATGTCAAGAAGCTCGTGGGGCTGCATCTCAGACCCATTGCACTTGTTCAGGACGAGGTGACCGATTCAGCCGTCAGAAGGCTTCTTTTTGAAGCAGGAGATGATATCGACGACCTGATGCTTCTCTGTGAGGCTGACATCACATCAGGCAACAGAATGAAAGTTAAGAAACACCGGGAGAATTTTGCCCTGGTGCGCCGCAAACTGAAGGAGATAGAGGAGAAGGATGCCGTCCGGACCTTCCAGCCTCCGGTTCATGGCGACGAGATAATATCCGCCTTCGGGATAGAGCCCGGACCAATGGTGGGGATAATCAAGACGGCTATCAAGGATGCCATCCTCGACGGGGTGATCGCCAATGAACATGAGGCCGCGCGCCAGTATATGCTTTTAAAAGGCAGGGAGCTCGGTCTCACTCCGCGATAGCTGTGGTGCGATGCCTTATTGTGATCATGACGGGCAAATGATCTGAGTAACCTCCCTCATAGGTGAAGCCACTGTATGTCGGACGTGGCTTCCTTCCCGGATAACCGGGGTCATCCTTCAAAAGGAAAGGCAGATCCACAACCCTGAATTCTCCTGGCCCGGTAACAAACAGCCCTGCAGAATCACACATCACCGGCGTAACAAAAACCTGGTCAATCATTTCCCATGAACCGCGATAACGGTATGACCCCCTTCCTGACGCAGAGAGGGCATCAGACATATTTATCAGGCGATCGTCGTCAGTCATGATCTCTGTAGCCGGTTCACCGGAAACGGCATTGAAGTCACCCATGACTATGACCGGGGTACGCTTGCCTGAGACACTCTGCAACGAGTCTACCTTTATTCCAACGAGCGTCGCCATCTTCTTCCTGACGGCCTCCGCTTTCAGGGTGCCACCCCTGCGCGATGGCCAGTGGCAAAGGATCAGATGCAGTGTGTCATTGCCAAGAAGGCTCTTTATATAAAGAAGGTTTCTTGAACTGAAACTTTCACCTGGGTCCTGTTCGGGGATCCACGATCTCGATTCTATGATACGGACATCGTCACGTCGGTACAACAGTGCAAGATCGATCCCGCGACTGTCAGGTGACTCCCTGTGGACTATGCCATAGCCCGCACCTTCAAGAACAGAGCGGAAGACAAGGTCTTCCACAACATCGGCATTCTCCACCTCACACAGACCTGCCATCACCGGGAGATTCCATCCACCTGATGCAGCAATGACACGCGCCAGTGCATCTATCTTCTCCCAGTACCTTTTATTTGTCCATCTCCTCTCGCCTTCAGGCAGAAACTCATTATCCTGGGTGAGTGTATCATCAACAGTATCGAACAGGTTCTCAACATTATAAAAAATAATATTATACTCCTGCCCTTTCATGTTGCAGGTCGCAGCAGTCACCATAATAAATAT
>JAKEGI010000134.1 GCA_022615595.1 Bacteroidales bacterium
CATGCAAGGTCAAGTTCAAAGGTGACAAGTTTAGGGTCAGTATTCTCTGCAAGGATGTCGAAAGGCACCTTGCCATCTATCTCTGCAAACTCCACCTGATGATTGTGAAATGCAAATATCAGCCCGGCCTTTTTGCACTTCTCCCCTACCTTGTTGAAGTAATCGGCTGTCTTTTGAAAACCTGACAGGGAATTTCTCCATTCACCAGGCAATGATGGAAGGATCAGATATTTCATTCCTGCCTCAGCTGTATCCTCGATCATATAATCGTCATTATCAGGCCTTATCGCACTATGTGTGCTTAAAGGCTCCATCCCGCTCTTTTTCACCAGCTTCCCGTATTCCTTCGGTTTCAGACCGTAAAATGTCCTGCTGTTGTGGTTTGCAGCCTCAACCCAGTTGAAGCCTTTTGCCGCGACCGCACCAAGAGCTGCAGCAGGGTCTTTAGCCATATCATCACGCACTGTATAGAGTGCAAGACCTGTCTTTCCGGATGGACCGGCCACAGCAAAGAGATCACTCTTAATAGCAGGTACTGCAGCAAGAACTAAGGCTGAACGTTTAATAAATATTCTTCTGGAGGTCATATCGGTTACCCTTTGGTTTATAAGAACAAAACAGAAACATGTTGATCAAAACAGCCATGCCTTACAAAATTAGAATTAAATTTATAAGTTCAAAAGCTCATTATAATGAAGCTGTTTGAAAAACATGCTGATGACGATAAGCTCAGATGTCTTCTTTGTCCGCATTCCTGTCTTATTTCCAGGGGAGAAAGAGGAGTTTGCGGCGTAAGGGAAAACTCCGGGAGCGAAATCAGACTCAATACCTACGGTGTTATTTCCGGTTTTGCGCTTGACCCGATAGAGAAGAAGCCACTCTATCACTTTTATCCCGGGAGGAAGATACTATCTGCCGGGTCGTACGGATGCAACCTTAAATGCGATTTTTGCCAGAATTACCATATTTCTCAGCACACATACACACGAACCGGGCATAAATTGTCACCGGGAGATCTTGTCGCCAGGGCTCTTAAGGCCGAGGACAATATCGGCATTGCTTACACATATAATGAACCGGTCATATGGTATGAATATGTAACTGACTGCGCAAAGCTGGCAAGGGTGGAGGGCCTTAAAAACATTATGGTTACAAACGGCTTTGTCAAACGGCAGCCACTTCTTAAGCTGATTGGGCTGATTGATGCTTTCAATATTGATCTCAAGTCTTTCAATAACCGGTTCTACAGGAAACTCACAGGCGCCACCCTCGTTCCTGTGCTCGACTCCATTAAAGAAGTGGCTGCCTCAGGAAGACATCTCGAGATTACGACGCTGATAATACCAGGGTTGAATGACTCTGCTGATGAAATGAGACGTGAGGCTGAGTGGATCTCCTCCAATGCGGGAAAGAGCATCCCTTTGCATATAAGCCGTTATTTCCCTATGTACAAAAGAGATGAGCCGCCAACGCCCTCAGAGACAATCCTGCAATTAAAGGATGCAGCCTCAGAATTCCTTGATTTTGTATACACCGGAAACTTATCCGAAATGGCAGCCGGCTCAGATACACTCTGTCCGAAGTGTAAGACAACAGTAGTCAGGCGTTCGGGTTACCGCACCTTAGTGACAGGGCTCTCCGGCGACGGCAGATGTCTGAAGTGCAGCGAGCTGATATTTAATTACCTTCAGGCTTAGCCAGGGAGGCAGTTTACTTTGATTTTGAGATCGCACTGAGCCTTTCAAAAAATTCGTCGACCTTTTCAAGCAGATCCTTTCGAACCGCTTTGTAATAAGCCCTCACAAGTGCCGGGTTATCCTTGCCGTCAGGGTGATTAACCCTCTGAATGAATTCGTTACGCATGCTGACAGCCTCCTCAATAAGATTCTGAACTTCAGTCCTCTTCTCACCTGTATGAAGACTGGTATACATGAAACAGTCAGAAATGAATTCAAAAAAGAGATAGTCTATGTCCTTCTTCAGGTTTTGTACACTTGCCATAATTATTGCTTTTGCGGCAAATATACAGATTAATCTGCTTTGTTACACCGGACATATTCCATGATGCTCTCTCTCATCAATGTCTCATACTTTATCCTGAGCAGTTCCACTATTCTGTTTTTAACGCTGAAATCAAAATGGTCAATACGTCTTGCCGGAATCACCATCGGTGATGTTCCGGTTATGAAGACAGTTGTAAAATGTTCAACATCATTGGCTCTGACAGCCTCAAAAGCAACCTTGATTCCCTCCTTTCTGCAGATTTCAATTATATATTTCCGGGTAATTCCCTGAAGGACCATGTTGTCAGGGGCCGTATAGACAGTATCATCATTATCCAGGAAAAAGAGATTCGATCTGCTGCCCTCGGTTACAAATCCCTGTTTGTTCACGAGCAGTGCTTCATAGGCCTGTTTCTTATCAATCACCTCGTTGACTGCCAGGCGCATCCTGCTGTTCAGCAGTTTAACCCCGGGGTCAAGCCTTTCGGCCCGGTAAAAAACGAGATCCACTCCACGTCGGTACATCTCCCTGGTCGGATATGCACTTTTAATATAGTAGATGCTTATGGTATGTTCCTGTCCTCTGAAGGTGACGGTCACCTTCACATTTATTTCAGGATAACGCTCCGCCCTTGCAAGCATCTCAAAACCTCCTCTGACGGCAGCAGGGATATCTTCGGCCAGGCGGTACCTGGTGGCAATTCCATCAGTCAGACGTTTCATATGATCGTCAAAGAATACCGGTATGCCGTTCCTTGTACGGATAACCTCATAGAAAGAGAGTTCACCCGCCTCTGACTCAATCTCCCCTTCAGCAGGATAAATGACTCCGTCAAGATAATACCAGGTGCCGTAAATATCCATTTGATCAAATTCAATTACAAAGTTATCAAATAACTTATCAGCTGTAAAAGTAGTTATCTTCGTGGTATATTTTCAGCATTGTATGCAGTAGTAGACATAGAGACCACCGGAGGAAGCGCGAGGCTGGAAAGGATAACCGAGATAGCCGTTTACATTCATGACGGTGTCAGGGTTGTTGAAGAATTCTCTACTTTGATAAACCCGGAGCGTAACATACCCTATTTCATTACCAGTCTGACCGGCATTACAAATGAGATGGTGGAGGATGCTCCCCGGTTCTTTGAGGTTGCAAAAAAGATCGTAGAGCTTACTGAAGGAAAGGTTTTCGTGGCGCACAATGCGCGGTTTGACTATTCATTCATCAGGCAGGAGTTCAGTGCACTGGGATATAATTTCAAGCGACCGCTGCTCGATACCGTGTCATTGAGCAGGAAGTTGCTGCCAGGCCACAGGTCGTACAGCCTGGGGAACCTGTGCAAGGATCTTGGTATTGAGATACAGGGAAGGCACAGAGCATCAGGCGATGCCCTGGCTACATTAAGGCTCATGGAACTGCTTCTCGAGAAAGACGGAGAGCTGAAGAGAGGCAGCATCATAAGAGACAGAAAAGCATCAAGGCTGCACCCGGCTCTTGAGATCGCAAAGATCGCTGGGATACCCGAAGAGCCGGGCATTTACTATTTCTACAATGAAGCCGGAGAAATAATCTACGTCGGGAAAAGCCGCAACCTCTTTCAGAGGGTCAACACCCATCTGTCAAACAATACATCGTCAAGGGCAATGGAGATGCGTTCAATGATTGCTGACATAAGCTGGGAGCAGACCGGAAGCGAGCTCATAGCCCTTCTGCTTGAGTCAGCTGAGATAAAGGCAAGGAAGCCACGGTTCAACAGGGCACAGCGACGCACAGGTTTCAGGTGGGGTATCTACAGCAG
>JAKEGI010000135.1 GCA_022615595.1 Bacteroidales bacterium
CCTGTTGCGCTTGTCTATGGCCCCGGGAGAATCAGCATGTGGGTGTGAATGAAAGAGTATATATCCTGCCAGCATTTCAGGGTATAACTCAGCAAAAGCCAGTGCCACATAGCCTCCGAGCGAGTGGCCTGCCAGGATAACCTTCCCGCACTTTTCCTTTTCAATGACCGAATGTACTGCCCCGGCCATCAGTTCCATCGTGTGTACCCCGGAGACGATGCCCGAATCACCGTGACCGGGAAGATCTATCGCAATGACCCTGTAACTATCAGACAAAATACCTGACAGCATTGCCCACACCTCCTTTGCCTCGAGATATCCGTGTAACAGGACTATTGCAGAGCCTTTGCCTTCAGAAGTGTATGAGATATCTGCGCCTCTGTAATCTGCTTTCATATTTTCACTCCATTTGATAATGCAAAAAAACTCCTTAAATTTACCATGAATAAAGCACTTTTCTATTTATCCTCACCTCAAACCAAAAGTACCAGGCCGATGAACAAGATACTTTTTTCTGCCGTATCAAAAAAGTTTGTTATGGCTCTTGCAGGACTATTTCTGCTCCTGTTCCTGCCGGTTCACCTGGGCATCAATCTGATGCTCCTTAAAGATGATCCGCAGCCATTCAACAGTGCAGCCCATTTCATGGCAACCTTCCCTCTTGTTAAAGTGGTGGAGGTCCTTCTCTTCCTAACAATACTGATACATGTGGTGTACGGTATTACCCTCCAGATACAGAACTGGCTGTCAAGGCCGGTCAGATATGAAGTCAGCAACAGGGCTGAAACCTCAGCCTTTTCCAGATTCATGATCTGGACCGGAGGTTCTGTACTTATCTTTCTTATAATTCACTTCTTCAATTTTTATTTCATCAAGCTGGGCCTTGTTGAGGGTGATCCTGAGAACTTCTATGCGATTGCCTGGCAGCTTTTCACTATTCCGGGATATGTCATCCTCTACTGGGTTTGTTTCATCCTTCTTGGGTTCCATCTTTTTCATGCCCTTCAGTCGGCTTTTCAGACACTGGGCCTCAACAATGACTTCTGGACCCCGGTAATAAAGGGTCTTTCGCTTATATACGCCATTGTCGTGCCGCTCGGTTTCGCGGTCATTCCTCTTGTAATATGGCTGATCAAATAACCTGAATAAACAATATTTCATGATAACGCTCAACGCAAAGATCCCGGAAGGGCCACTTGAAGAGAAGTGGACCAGATACAAGTCAACGACGAAACTTGTAAATCCGGCCAACAAAAAGAAGCTTGATATAATCATTATCGGTACGGGTCTGTCCGGAGCCGGGTCAGCAGCCGCACTGGGGGAGCTTGGCTATAATGTCAAGGTATTTTGCTACCAGGATTCTCCCCGTCGTGCGCACTCTGTTGCTGCCCAGGGAGGCATCAATGCTGCAAAGAACTACAAGCATGACGGTGACAGTGTCTACCGTCTGTTTTATGATATGATCAAAGGCGGTGACTTCAGGGCGCGTGAGGCCAATGTATACCGTATCGCCGAGGTAAGCAACCAGGTGATAGACCATTATACTGCTCTCGGCGTCCCGTTTGCCCGTGAGTACGGCGGAACATTGGACACCCGTTCCTTCGGTGGCGTACAGGTGTCACGTACATTCTATGCCAAGGGACAGACCGGTCAGCAGTGCCTGCTGGGTGCATATTCATCGCTCAACAGGCAGATAAAAGCCGGCACGGTAACCATGTATCCCCGAAGGGACATGCTTGATATTGTCGTCATTGACGGCAGAGCACGGGGAATAATAGTGCGCAACCTTCTTACAGGAGAGATCGAGAGACATTCAGCCCATGCTGTTGTACTGGCATCCGGAGGATACGGAACAATCTATTATCTCTCGACACTGGCGGTCAACTCGAACGCCTCTGCAGCATGGAAAGCATACAAGAAAGGTGCTGCCTTTGCCAACCCGAGCTTCGTCCAGATACACCCTTCCAGCATACCGCAGCTGAATGAGTTCCAGAGCAAGCTCACGCTCATGTCTGAGTCACTCAGGAACGACGGGCGCATCTGGGTGCCTAAAAATAAGGGTGACAAGCGGCCGGCAAATGATATTCCAGAAGAGGAAAGAGACTATTATCTTGAGCGCAGATACCCCACATTCGGTAACCTTGTGCCGCGTGACGTAGCCTCCCGGGCAGCAAAGGAGCGGTGTGATGCCGGATATGGTGTCGGAGAAACAGGACTGGCAGTCAACCTTGACTTCCGTGATGCAATAAAAAAACATGGAAAGAAGGTTATTGAAAACAGGTACGGGAACCTCTTCGAGATGTACCAGCATATCACAGGCCTCGATCCCTATGAGGAGCCTATGCGTATCTATCCGGCAGGGCACTATACAATGGGCGGTCTCTGGGTTGACTACGAACTGATGACAACCCTTCCGGGGCTCTTTTCCATCGGCGAATCAAACTTCTCAGATCATGGAGCCAACAGGCTGGGAGCCAGCTCGCTGATGCAGGCCGCCGGTGATGGTTACTTCATCCTTCCCAATACCATAAGCAACTATCTCTCAGGAGAGATTCGCACCCCAAGAATACCGACCACAGGTTCAGAATTTGACGAGGCTGAGAAGAACGCAAAAGAGAGAATAGCTAAACTCCTTTCAATAAAGGGCAAGAATACCTCAACCACATTCCACAAGCGTCTTGGCAAAATAATGTGGGACTACTGCGGCATGACCCGTAACGAAGAGGGGCTGAAAAAGGCCTTGAAGATGGTTGAGGAGCTGAAAAAAGAGTTCTGGAGCGACCTCATGGTACCCGGTGAAGGTGCTGACCTGAACCAGGAACTTGAAAAGGCAGGCAGGGTGGCTGACTTTATGGAGCTGGCAAAACTGATGATAACAGATGCTCTCAACAGAAAAGAGTCGTGCGGAGCCCACTTCCGCGAAGAGTACCAGACTCCCGACGGGGAGGCAATGAGAAATGACAGGGAATACTCTTATGTGGCCGCCTGGGAATATAACGGTGATGATGAACCGGTACTCAATAAGGAGCCACTGAAGTTTGAGTTTGTTGAACTTAAGGAAAGAAGCTATAAATAACCTATTCTAATTGTGCCCGATATGAAGTTCAAGTTAAAGATATGGAGACAGAAAAATGAAAAGACAAAAGGATCATTCGTATCCTATGATCTTGACAACGTCTCCCCAGACATGTCGTTTCTGGAGATGCTCGATGCCCTTAATAAAAGGCTTGTTGAGTCCGGAAAAGAGCCGGTAGCGTTTGATCACGACTGCCGTGAAGGCATTTGTGGCAGTTGCGGGATGTACATAAACGGACTCCCTCACGGACCCGTCCCGGGACTAACAACATGCCACCTTGCGATGAGATATTTCAATGATGGCGACAGCATCACCATCGAGCCCTGGAGGGCCAAAGCCTTCCCGGTGATAAAAGACCTCATTGTTGACCGTAGTGCCTTTGACAGGATACAGGTTGCAGGCGGATTCATTTCGGTCACTGCCGGTGCTGCCTCCGAAGCCAACGCCATTCTTATCACCAAGACCAAGAGTGATGAGGCATTTGATTCAGCTATATGCATTGGTTGCGGCGCATGCGTGGCATCATGCAAGAACGCATCTGCGATGCTATTCGTTTCAGCCAAGATATCACAGTTCGCCCTTTTGCCACAGGGCCATGTCGAAGCCAAGGCAAGGGTGCGCGCCATGGTACAGGAGATGGACAGGCAGGGATTTGGCAACTGTTCCAACACGGGTGCCTGTGAAGCCCGATGCCCTAAACAGATAAAACTGACCAATATAGCCAGGCTGAACAGGGAGTACTATAAGGCATATTAAAAAATGTAGAGACGTTGCATGCAACGTCTCTACTGTCATTTTTCAGCAATACTGGTTGCATATGATCATTTCATGCAAACCCGTTCTATCTCTTGCACGGTCTTCGGTGCAATTTTCCCCAGTGGCCTGCTGCCTGTGGGTGTGATGAGCATGTCATCCTCAATCCGGCAACCGCCGAAGTCAAGGTAGGTTTCAGCCTTTCCGTAGTCAATAAACCGGTTGTGTTTTCCCTCAGCCTTCCATTGTGATATTAACTCAGGTATGAAGTATATACCCGGTTCAACGGTAAAGACGTGCCCGGGCTTGTATGGAAGTGCAAATCTGAGGAAGGCCAGCCCGAACTGCGTACTGCGTTTTACTTCGTCATTATACCCGACGAAGTTCTCACCGAGACTCTCCATGTCATGAACATCAAGTCCCATCATATGACCCAGCCCGTGAGGCATGAAGAGAGCATGAGCCCCTTCGGTAACCGCCTCTGCCGGATCACCCTTCATGATCCCCAGATCTTTCAGCCCCGAAGCAATTATCCGACAGGCATTGAGGTGAAGATCACGGTTTGAAATGCCCGGGCCGGCTTCTTTGATTGACTCGGTGTTGGCCTTCAGAACAATCTCATATATCTCCTTCTGTTTCTGGCTGAACCGCCCCCCGACAGGAGTGGTGCGTGTAAGGTCCGCTGCATAGTGCAAGGCTGACTCAGCCCCACAGTCAGACATCATCATTTTTCCTTCCCTGAGCACATTGTTATGAACATGGTTATGCAGGGTCTGACCATTGATGCTGAGAATGATGGGAAAAGAAGGGCCATTGGCTTTAGCCCATGCAATTCCCTCAATTGTACCGAATATCTCCTGCTCGGTAACCCCGGGCTTGCACATTCGCATGGCCGTGGTCTGCATCTCACATGCGACGTCTCCTGCCATTTCTATCTCGGCAATCTCCACATCCTCCTTTATTGACCTCAGCGATACCACTGCCCTGATTAACTTTTCAGATGCCTTGCTGCGCATCTGGCATGGATTCTCATGCAGCAACGCCCCAAGTGTCATCTTGGTCTCTGCCCTGTAGGGTGGAAGAAAGTGGATGCTTCTGCCGCCTGTCTTAGCCTTTTCAATGTATTCATTAAGGTTGGCAAGAGGCATTGTCTTTTTAACTCCGACACGCTCTGCAAGATCAGCCATGGCGGGCTGCGGCCCCATCCATATTATGTCATCCATGTCAACGTCATTTCCAAAGATTATTTCATCACCGGAGTTAAAGTCGATAACTCCTGCCAGACCCGGGAGATCAAGCCCGAAGAAATAGAGAAAATCACTGTCCTGCCTCCAGTGATAGGTATTTGCAGGATAATTCACCGGTGACTCAACATTGCCTGTGAAAAGAGCTATGCCGTCATTAAGAAGTGACTTAAGCCTGCTTCTGCGGTTAATGTAGATTTGTCGGTCAAACATGGTATTCTATATTTTTGATTGTTACAGAATGCTAATGTAAGAAGTGATGTTGATATTTTTATGGTTATCAACAATTTTTAATTGCGAAGGGTATTGCCAAAAATATACAAGAGTGTACATTCGCATATAAATTAGGGGGGGAGAAATTTCAGACTGATGCCATACCGCAGATTACCAAACACCGATTCCGCAAGGCTGAGGGCAATCAAAAAGGCCCTGGATATGGGGAAAGACACACCGCCGTTCAGATTGGCTTATTCAATGAAGACCCTGGTAAAACTGCAGAGTTTTCTTCCTGATTTTGAAAATGCCATCAGCCATCAGCGACAGACGCTTGTTAATCAGTCTGATAAGAGCAGGGTAAACCAGGAGGCTGCCCGTAAGGCGAGAATGTATATTACTCATTTTCTCAGAGTTGCGAATATGGCTGTGATGAGAGGTGAACTGCCCGCAGAGACCATGTCATTCTACGGCATTGCTCCCGAAGATGCTGCATTGCCGTCACTGGCAACAGACAATGAGCTCATTGCCTGGGGAAAGAGAGTTATTGACGGGGAAGAGTACCGCATCAGGAAAGGCAATACCCCTGTAACCAATCCATCTGTTGCCGTGGTCAAGGGAAGGTATGAAAAGTTCCTTGAGGCACGACAGCACTATAAGACAGTAAGCAGGCGCGCTGCAGACTGTGTCACCAGGACCATGGAACTGCGGCGGGAGGCAGACGAACATATTACAAACCTGTGGAACGAGATCGAAACCCGCTTTGCAACACTGACGGAAGAAGAAAAGAGGACACAGGCTGAACGATACGGGCTGGTATACGTCTTCCGGAAAAGTGAATTGTCACAACAGGATCTTTCACCTACACTGTTCGGTGCAGACCAGTGATTATCCCTGACCCTGAAATTGAAATTCGGTAACTACATATTAAGGGAGCAGCCTCTCTTTCTTGCTCCAATGGAGGATATTACTGATCCTTCATTCAGGTATGTCTGCAAGATGTTCGGTGCCGACTTCATGTATACCGAGTTTATCTCATCTGACGGCCTCATCAGGGAGGGTAAAAGCAGCGTAAAGAAACTTGATCTGTTTGATTATGAACGTCCAATAGGGATACAGCTTTACGGTCATATCATTGACTCAATGGTTGATGCAGCTCACAGGGCCAGGGAGGCTGACCCGGATCTGATTGATCTCAACTTCGGCTGTCCTGTCAGAAAAATTGCCGCCCGCGGGGCCGGTGCCGGGATGCTGCAGAATATACCCCTGATGATTGAGATGACCTCAGCGATAGTCAGGGCGGTTGATCTGCCGGTAACCGTCAAGACCCGGCTTGGATGGGATGACAACAGTAAAATAATCGTCGACCTGGCAGAACGTCTTCAGGATACTGGTATTGCCGCGCTGACAATACACGGACGAACGAGAGCGCAGTTATATCGCGGCGAAGCCGACTGGACACTAATAGGTGAAGTAAAGAACAACCCAAGGATGAAGATCCCGGTGATAGGCAACGGTGATGTAAACGGACCGGAGAGAGCGAAACTTATGTTTGACAGGTACGGCGTTGACGGGATAATGATCGGGAGAGCCACATTCGGCAGACCCTGGATATTCAGAGAGATAAGGCACTACCTCGACACAGGTGAGATCCTCCCGGAGCCAACCGTGGATGAAAAGGCCGACCTTGCTCTGCTGCATCTTGACAAATCTCTTGAACACAAAGAGGGCAAACCGGCTATACTTGAGATGCGACGTCATTTCTCAAGCTATTTCAAGGGGCTTCCCAACTTTAA